>DAIMKK010000131.1:0-7287 GCA_036721745.1 Pseudolabrys sp.
CGTTCCCGCGCCCAAGCTGACGCGTCACGGTTTACGAAGCATTAATGGTGAGGTTGCGGCCGTTGAATTCCCGGAATCGCCAGTACCAGATCGGTGAACGCCTTCCCGCGTACCTCGAAATTGGGGTACTGGTCGAACGAGGCGCAGGCCGGCGACAGCAGCACCACCGCCTCTTTGAGGCCAGAGGCCGCGGCGTCGCGCGCGGCGGCAGCGACCGCCGCCGGCAGTGCGCCGGCGATCTCATAGGGCACCTTGCCTTCGAGCGTGGCCGCGAATTCCTTGGCGGCCTCGCCGATCAAATAAGCCTTAGCGATGCGCGGGAAGAATTCGGCCAGGCTCGTGATGCCGCCGGTCTTCGGCTTGCCGCCGGCGATCCAGAAAATATCGCCAAAGCTCGCCAGCGCCTTGGCGGCGGAATCGGCGTTGGTCGCCTTCGAATCGTTGACGAACAGCACGTTGTCCTTGCGGCCCACCTGCTGCATGCGGTGCGCGAGGCCGGGGAAACTTGCCAAGCCTTTTTGGATCGCGGTGAGATCGAGGCCGAGCGCGAGACAGGCAGCGAGCGCGGCGCCGGCGTTCTGCGCGTTGTGCTGCCCACGCAAGCTGCCGATGCCGGCGAGATCGGCCACTTGCTGCGCCTTGCCGCCGGCGGCGCGCATGATGCGGCGGCCTTGGTCGCCGATTTGGGCGTAGAACCCGTCGCGCAGCGGCGTCACGACAGACAGGCGCACTACTATTTTGCCGGCGCGTTCGATGCGGTCGGCTGCGGCGCGCGTCCACGCATCGTCAACGCCGATCACCGCGGTGTCGGCGCCCGCCACCAGCCGCTCCTTGATGGCGGCATAATTCTCCATGCTGCCGTGACGATCGAGATGGTCTTCCGAAACGTTAAGCAGAATGCCGACGGTTGGCTTTAATGTGGGCGCGAGATCGATCTGGTAGGACGAGACCTCCAACACATAGAAACGGCCCGGCGCAAACGGCTCGAGCGCCAGTACCGGCACGCCGATATTGCCGCCCATCTGGGCGTCGCGGCCGGCGCTCTTGATCAGGTGCGCGATCAACGCGGTGGTGGTCGACTTGCCGTTGGTGCCGGTGATAGCAACCACGGGACATGGCGCACCGGATTTCGCGCGCTCGCGGCAAAACAATTCGATGTCGCCGATGATCTCGACTTTGGCTTTACGCGCGAGCGCCGCGGTCCAGTGCGGCGCCGGATGGGTGAGCGGCACGCCGGGGGTGAGCACCAGCGCCGCGACGGCGGACCAATCGAGCGCGCGCAGATCTTGCGTCTTGAGGCCGGCGGCTTGCGCCTCGGCGAGCTTCTTTGCGTCGTCGTCGAAGGCGATCACCTCGGCGCCGCCCTCGCTAAGCGCGCGCGCCGACAGCAGGCCCGAACTACCGAGGCCGAAGACCGCGACCTTCTTGCCGGCGAAGGTGGTGATGGGGATCAAGGATTATCTCAACTTCAGCGTCGCAAGACCTGCGAGCGCCAGCACCACGGCTACGATCCAGAATCGGATCACGATCTGCGGCTCGGTCCAGCCGAGCTGCTCGTAGTGATGGTGGATCGGCGCCATCTTGAACACGCGTTTTCCCGTGAGCTTGAACGAGACCACCTGCACGATCACCGACACCGCCTCCAGCACGAACAGCCCACCGACGATGGCGAGCACGATCTCGTGCTTGATCGCCACCGCCACGGCGCCGAGCATGCCGCCGAGCGCGAGCGAGCCGGTGTCGCCCATGAAGATCGAAGCTGGCGGCGCGTTGAACCAGAGGAATCCAAGCGACGCTCCGATCACCGCGCCGCACACCACCGCCAGCTCGCCGGTGCCGGCGACGTAATGGATTTGCAGATAGTCGGCGAACACCAGGTTGCCGGCGAGATAGGCGATCAGTCCGAAGGTCGCCGCCGCGATCATCACCGGCACGATCGCCAGACCATCCAGCCCATCGGTGAGGTTGACAGCATTGCCGGCGCCGACGATGACGAAGGTGCCGAGCAACACGAACGCCCAGCCGAGATTGATCACCAATTCCTTGAAGAACGGAAACACCAGCGAGGTCGCGATCGGGCCCTTGGCCAGATGCGACAGCGCGGTGACGGCGATCACCGCGATGAGTGCCTCGGCCAGCAGACGCGTGCGGCCGGCAAAGCCGGCATGGCTCTGCTTGGTGATCTTGAGATAGTCGTCATAAAAGCCGATCAGACCGAAGGCGAGCGTCACCCCCAGCACGATCCACACATAAGGGCTGGTCGGGTTCGCCCACAGCAGGGTCGAGACCAGCAGGCCGGACAAGATCATCAGCCCGCCCATGGTGGGCGTGCCTTTCTTGCTGACCAAATGCGATTGCGGACCGTCGGTGCGGATCGGCTGGCCCTTGCCCTGCTTGAGGCGCAGCAGGTCGATCATCGGGCCGCCGAACAGGAACACGAACACCAGCGCGGTGACGACGGCGCCGCCGGTGCGAAACGTGATGTAACGGAAGACGTTGAAGAACGAAATCTTGTCGGAGAATTGGGTCAGCCAATAGAACATCGGACTAAATCCTGCCGCTCTTCATTCCAGCGCGGGACCGCAATCATGCGCCTTGCGCCGGCGCCTGCCCCAGCGCGGCCGGTCGGCCGAATTGCCGTTCCAGCGCCTTGACGATCGGCCCCATTTTCGAGCCTAGCGAGCCCTTCACCATCACCGCATCGCCGGCGCGAATGGCGGCGAGCACGGCCGGCTCCAGCCCCGCCGCGGTCTCGGCATAGCCGCCCCGGCGGCTGGAGGGAAGGGCCTCCCACAACGCGTGCATCAGCGGCCCACTGCAAAATACCAAGTCGACGCCGGCAGCCTGGATCGGCGCGGCAAGGCCGCGGTGCAGCGCCGACCCTTGCGCCCCAAGTTCCAGCATGTCGCCCAGCACGGCGATGCGGCGGCCTTGATTGCCGACCGCCGCCTGGCCGAGCAGCGCGATGGCGGCCGCCATGGAAGCCGGGTTGGCGTTGTAGCTCTCGTCGATCAGCAGCGCGCTGCCGCCGGGCAGGCGCAAAGTACTGCGCACGCCGCGTCCGCTCGCGGGCTTGAGGTTATCGAGCGCGAGCGCCGCCAGTGCCAGGTCGGCACCCACCAGCGCGGCAGCCGCCAGCACGGCGAGCGAATTGAGCACCAGATGCTTGCCGGGGGCGCCGAGCTTGTAGGTGACGCCCTCGCCGAGGATGCGCGCCTCGACGGTCGAGACTTCCGCCTGCAGCGAATATCGTAACAGCCGCGCGTCGGACTTGGCGTTGGCGCCGAACGATACGATGCGCGTGACACCGGCACCCTGAGCGGCCTTGGCGAGCTGCGCATATTGACGGCTGTCGCGGTTGAGCACGGCGGCGCCGCCCGGCTCGAGCCCGGAGAAGATTTCCGCCTTGGCGTAGGCGATCTTCTTCAGCGTGCCGAAAAATTCCAGATGCACCGGCGCGATGGCCGTGACGATCGCGACGTGCGGGCGCACCAGTTTGGTGAGCGGTGTGATCTCGCCGGCATGACTCATGCCGATTTCGAACACCGCGTATTTGGCGCTCGCCGGACAGCGGGCGAGCGACAGCGGCACGCCCCAATGATTGTTGTAGGAGGCAGCGGACGCATGCGTCTCGCCGTCGGCGCTAAGCGCAAGTCGCAGCGCCTCCTTGGCGCTGGTCTTGCCGACCGAGCCGGTGACGGCGATGATTTTGGCGTGCGAGCGCGCGCGCGCGGCGTGGGCAAGATCGCGCAAGGCATCGAGCACGTCGGTGACGATCAGCAGCGGGGCATCGGCATCAAATTGCGAACGATTGTCGCGCGCGACCACGGCGAGCCCGGCGCCCGCTTTGAGCGCAGCCTCGACGAAATCGTGGCCGTCGCGATTGTCGCCTTTGATGGCGAAGAAGGCCTCACCTTTGGCCATGTTGCGGCTGTCGATGGAGATGCCCAGCACATCGGCCGGCAGCGCGCCGGATTTCTCTGCGCGCATAGCTACGGCCATGTCGTCGAGGGTCCACAGCACGCTCATGCCACCTTGCCCTGCAAGGCCGCCGCAACCGCTTTGTGATCGGAGAAAGGAATAATGTTGCCGCCGACAATCTGGCCGGTCTCATGACCCTTGCCGGCGATCAGCAGCACGTCGCCTTTCTGCAGCGCGGCTATGCCGGCGCGAATCGCCTCGGCGCGGTCGCCGATTTCGGTGGCGCCTGCTGCTGCAGCAAGAATGGCGGCGCGGATCGCGGCCGGCTGCTCACTGCGCGGATTGTCGTCGGTGACGATGACACAGTCGGCGTTCTCCGCCGCGATGCGGCCCATGATCGGCCGCTTGCCGGCATCGCGGTCGCCGCCGGCGCCGAACACCACCGTGAGCTTGCCGCTGGCATAGGGACGCAGCGCTTCGAGCGCCTTCTTGAGCGCGTCCGGTTTGTGCGCGTAGTCGATGAAAATCGGCGCGCCGTTTTTGCTGCCGGCGAGCTCCAGCCGCCCCTTGGCGCCGGCGAGATGCTCCAGTGCGGCGAACACACGCGCCGGCTCGGCGCCGGTCGCAATCGCGAGGCCGGCGGCGACGGCCGCATTCTGCACCTGGAAGCCGCCGACCAGCGGCAGCTTCACTTTATAAGTCTTGCCGCCATGAGCAATGCTGACGACTTGCGCGAAGCCGTCGATCTTGCCGTCCACCAGCTTGATGTCGTCGCCGCCCACGCCGACCGTCATGATTTTTAGCCCGCGTTTCCTGGCGGCCTCGACCACCTGCCCGGCATAGCAGTCGTCGACATCGATCACCGCGGTGCCGTTCGGCGCGACCAGATGCTGGAACAGGCGCAGCTTGGCGGCGAGATAGGCTTCGATGTTGGGGTGATAATCGAGATGATCGCGCGACAGATTGGTGAAGGCGCCGGCGGCGACGCGCACGCCGTCGAGCCGGTGCTGATCGAGGCCGTGCGAAGAGGCTTCGAGCGCCAGATAAGTGACGCCCTCGCCCGCCAACTGGTCGAGCGTGCGGTGCAGTTCGACCGGATCGGGCGTGGTGAGCGAACCATATTTCTCGCCTCGAGGCGAGACCACGCCGATAGTGCCGATGCTGGCGGCTTGCAATCCGAGCGCGGCCCAGATCTGCCGCGTGAAGGCGGCGACCGAGGTCTTGCCGCTGGTGCCGGTGACCGCGGCGATGGTGCCGGGCTGGCGCGGGAAAAATTTCGCCGCAGCCAAGGCCAGCGCGCGGCGCGCGTTCGCCACCGGCACGAAGGCGATACTGGCCGGCAGTCCATCGGGGTGCTGCTCGGCGGCGACCGCCACGCAGCCTGCAGCCGCCGCCTGCTTGGCGAAATGCGCGCCGTCGGCCTTGGCGCCGGCAATAGCGAAAAAAAGGAAACCTGCTTTGACCTTGCGGCTATCGGCGGCAATGCCGGTGATGTCGATGCCGGCAAGTTGCGCGAATTGGCGCGCATCGACCTTGGATTCAGGCAACAGGTCGCTCAGCTTCACCGCGGTTCCTTCGCGCTCGCCAGCAGCAATTGATCGGCCTTCGGCAAATCGAAGCGCGGCGGGATATCCAAAAGCGGCGCCACGCGTTCGATCACCTTGGCGCCGACCGGCACCGCGTTCCAGCCTGAGGTGGCAAAGCCGTGGGTTTCGGCCAGGCCCTGCGGTTCGTCGAGCATGATCAGCAACAAATATTGCGGTTTGTCGGCCGGCATAATGGCGGTGAAACTGGTCAAAACCTTGGTCTTGGAATAGCGCCCGCCCACCACCTTTTCCGATGTGCCGGTTTTGCCACCGACATAATAGCCGGCCACATTGGCCCTTGTGGCGGTGCCTTTTTCCACGTTCAGGCGCATCAAATAGCGCATCTTTTCGGACGTTTCGGGCTTAATCACGCGTTGGGCCAGCTGGTCGGCCTCGGCCTGGTCGCGCTTGAGGAAGGTCGGCGGGATCAGTCTGCCGCCGTTCACCAACGCGGAAATGCCCATCACCGCCTGCAGCGGCGCCACCGAGAGGCCCTGGCCGAAGGCGATGGTGACGGTGTTGAGTTCGCCCCAGTGCTTGGGGACCAGCGGCTCGGCGCTTTCCGGCAATTCGGTGCGCAGCCGGTCGAGCTGGCCGAGTTTTTTCAGGAACGCCTTGTGGTAATCGACGCCGAGCGCGAGCGCCATTTTCGCGGTGCCGATGTTCGACGAATAAGTGAAGATTTCCGGCACGCTGAGGATGCGATGCTGCGCGTGGTAATCGTGGATGGTGAACTTGCCGTAGTGTAGATCGCCGCGCGCGTCGAACTTGGAGTCGAGCGTCACCTTGCCACTGTCGAGCGCCATCGCCAGCGTGAACGACTTGAAGGACGAGCCCATCTCGTAGACGCCGGTGGTGAGCCGGTTGATGCGGGTTGGGTCGTTGGCCTCGCGCGGATTGTTGGGATCGTAATCCGGCTCCGACACCAGCGCGATGATCTCGCCGGTGTTGACGTTGACGATCACGCCGGACGAGGCCTTGGCCTTGAACTTGGCGCGCGCGGCGATGAGTTCGTCGCGCAGCGCGAACTGCACGCGCAGATCGAGCGCGAGCTGCACCGGCTTCTGCAACTGGTCGGTGGCGAGCCCCGCCATGTGCAGCGCGGCGAGCCCCTGCCCGTCCAACCATTTCTCGATGCCGGCGATGCCCTGGTTGTCGATATTCACGTGCCCGATCTCGTGCGAAACCACCGGCCCATTGGGATAAACGCGCTTGTTCTCGGTCAGGAAGCCGACGCCGGGAATGCCGAGCCGATGGATCTCCTGCTGCTGCTTCGGCGTGATCTCGCGCTTGAGCCAGACGAAGCCGCGCTTCGAGGACAAGCGCTCGCGCACTTCGGTGGCGTCGAGATCGGGCAGCACCGCGGTCAGCAATTCCTCCGCCTCGTCCACGTCGATGAGCTTGCGCGGTTCGGCGAACAGCGACGGCGCCTTCACGTCGGTGGCAAGCACCGCCCCGTTGCGGTCGAGGATATCCGGACGCGCAGTAGCGAGCGCGTCGGCTCCGACGCTGCGGCGGACGCCATGGCCGTCGCTCTGCTCCGCGAACATGACAAGGCGCAAACCGATGACGCCGTAGATGCAGGCAAAGGCGACGATGGCAAGGCCGAGCCGCGCCTTGGCCTTTACGTTGCGGTCGACGTCGCGGCCATAGAGAAACGAGCGCAGCCAGCGCTGCCAGCGGGTCTCCGGCGATTTCGGGCGTGCGCTCATCGGTTCACCGCTGCGCCGGCACGCTGCCGGTGTTGTCGGACGCCGCCGGCGCAAGCATGGCGCCGATC
>DAIMKK010000132.1:0-6755 GCA_036721745.1 Pseudolabrys sp.
ATCCAGGCGGTCGCAGGCTGAGCGAATTCGAGATCGCAATCGACGCGATCGACCACGCGCTTTCCGCCCAACGCGGCCAGCAGTTCGTCGATCTTCTTGCCGATGGCGCAGAACTCCGCATAGGCCGTGTCGCCGAGCGCCAGCACGCCGAATTCGACGCCGTGGAGACGCGGGGCGCCCTCGCCCATTAGCTCGCCATAGGCGCGCACGGCGCGCGCCGGCGGATCGCCCTCGCCCCAGGTGGCGGCGATGAATACCAGCCGTTTCGCTTTCGTGAGCTCGGCCAATTCGAGATCGGCCATGTCGATCAAAGTCGGCTTCAAGCCGTTCTTGCGCGCGGCCTTGGCGAAATCGCCGGCGAGCTTCTCGCAGTTACCGGACTCGCTGGCATAGACGATCATGATCGGCTCGGCCGGACGCGCAGGCGCCGCAGGTTGCGCCACCCCCGACACCGACTCGACGCCGGCGAGGAAACCGGCAAGCCAGGCGCGTTGCAGCGCATTGGCCGGCCCGACCACGCGGTTAAGCAGGTCGATTTCCTCCTCGGCGAACGGAGCGGTCTTCGGGATGGTGGCGAAACCTGACGACATACCCTGCACGCCTCAACCTTGAATACGCGGCAAAATGCCGAGCAGGATGAACGCCAGCAGCGCGGTGGTAATCGCGACGGCCCAGCCGTCGAGCGGCCAACGCGCCAACAGGCGCTGCGGGTGGTTTCGGAAATTGGTCACTGCTGGTCGCTCCCGCTTGGTCGACAGGAGCCCTTAAATAGAAACTTATTCTGCAAAACCGCAATAAGCCCCGGAAAATAAGAAGATATTTCCTGTTTCTCGGTCCAACGAACGCAACAATTTCCTTTCGCGGAAGGCTTACGGAGAACGCTGGTGCTGCCGGTTTTCGAGCCCGATGGGGGCCAACTTAGCTGTGGAGCCGTGGGCGGCAGACCCCCGCCGCGCGCACGGCCCGGATAAAGTGCCGCGCGCATGACAGGCTCCGCCTACCGAAACCGCTTACGCGCGCTGCTGACGCCCGCCGAACACCGGGTGCTCGCGCGCCTCGATACGCCGCAGAAGATTCAGACCTTTATTGAGAAGCTGCCGCCCAATTTCGAGCTCAAGGGCGACACCTGCATGTCGCCGCGCCGTACGTTGAAGCTGCGCACCGCCCATTGCGCGGAAGCCGCGGTGCTCGCGGTCGCGGCGCTGATCTATCACCGCAAGCCGGCTTGGCTGATGGATATCCGGGCGCTGCCGAGCGACCAGGATCACATCGTCACGCTATTCAAGGAGCGCGGCCTGTGGGGCGCGATGAGCAAGACCAACCACGCCGTGCTGCGCTGGCGCGACCCGATCTATCGCAGCGTGCGCGAGCTCGCGATGAGCTACGCCCATGAATACAATCTCAACGGCGGCAAGAAATCGATGGTGGCCTATTCGAAGCCGTTCTCGCTTTCACGTTACGCGCCCGCACGCTGGCTGATCGCGCCAGACAATCTCGACTGGCTGATGGAGGCAATCGACGACTCGCCACATCTGCCGTTGGCACCGAAGCATGCATTACGCCGGCGGCGGCGCATGACCCGGGTCGAATTGAAATCGCAGGACGTCACCGAATGGCCGGTGCCGCGCGAGCGTCGCGTAGCAAAGACGGAATAGTGTATTGTAGATCCGGAGGCAGCGCGTGACGTCTTTCACATTTCGCAGGCAGTTGACCGTCGAATGGGGCCAATGCGACCCGGCTGGCATCGTATTCAATAGCCGCTTTTTCGAGATGTTCGACATCAGCACCTGGATGCTGTTCGAATCCGCGCTCGGCGTGACGGCGCATCAGCTGGCGGATACCTTCGACATCATCGGCATTCCGCTGGTCGACGCGCGCGCCAATTTCTTGCAACCCGCGAAATTCGGCGACGTGGTGGAGATCGCCTCGCGCGTGAGCGAGTTCCGCCGCTCCAGCTTCGATGTCGAACACCGGCTCACCATCGGCGGCGAACTGGCGGTGGACGGGGCCGAGACCCGGGTCTGGGCCACGCGCGACAAGACCGATCCCGAGAAGATTCACGCCATTGCGATTCCGGGCGATGTCATTGCCCGATTTGGGTAATTGCCCGCGGGCAATCGTCCTAGCCATTCCCGATAATAGGTCTGGAGGGGGTCGCCGCGCTGGTGTGTCGTAACGGCATAATCAGACGAAGCGCGAATCGCTCAATACGCGCCTTACAGGGAAGAAACTTTTGACCCGGATTCTTGAGTTCACGCTCAATGGGCGTGACCGCGCCGACGCGGTCGCGGACAACATTCTGTTGCTCGATTTCCTGCGCGAACAAATCGGCCTCACCGGCACCAAGACCGGCTGCGACGGCGGCGAATGCGGCGCCTGTACCGTGCTGATCGACGACAGGCCGGCGCTCTCCTGCCTCACGATCGCCGCGACTATCGCGGGCAAGCGCGTCGATACCATCGAGTCGCTCGGGCACGACGGGCAGCTCTCCGCCGTGCAGCGCGGCTTTCACGAGAAGCTCGGCTCGCAATGCGGCTATTGCACGCCCGGCTTCATCATGGCCTCGGCCGGCCTGCTGCGGAAGAATCCAAATCCGAGCGAGGACGAAATCAAAGAAGCGCTCGGCAGCAATATCTGCCGCTGCACCGGCTACGTGAAAATCATCGAAGCGGTGAAATACGCGGCGGCGCTCGGCGCGCAAGGCGTGACGCCATGAATGAAATCGTCCCGGCTCACAATATCGGCTCCTATGTGCCGATGATCGACGGGCCGGAAAAAGTGTCCGGCCGCGCAAAATACACCGCCGACATCCTGGCGCCGGGCCAACTGGCGGGCCGTGTCTATCGCAGCCCTTATTCGCACGGCGAGATTGTTGAAGTCGACGTGTCAGAAGCGCTCAAGGTTCCCGGCGTGCGCGCCATTGTCACCGGCGCCGACTGCGACAAGCCGTTCGGCGTGCTGCCGATCGCGCGCAGCGAATATCCGCTGGCGCGCGAGCGCGTGCGCTATCGCGGCGAGCCGGTGGCCGCGGTCGCGGCGGACGACGATACGATCGCGCGCGAAGCGCTGCGCCGCATCAAGTTCAAGGTGCGCAAATTGCCGGCCTATTACACATCCAAGGACGCGCTGGCGACCGGCGCCGTGGCGCTGCACGACAAGAAGCCCGGCAATATCGAGCGCGACGTGCTGTTCGAACTGGGCAGCACCGAACAGGGCTTCGCGCAAGCCGATCTGGTGCGCGAGGGCACCTATAACTGCGCCGAGGTCTGCCAGAACCAGATGGAAATGCACGCGGCCATCGCCGAATACGACACGCTGCGCGACCGCATGACCGTACATGCCTCGACGCAAGTGCCCTACTACGTGCACCTGATGCTGTCGCAGACGCTCGGCATGGAGATGTCGCGCATCCGCGTGATCAAGCCGCATGTCGGCGGCGGCTTCGGCTGCCGCACTGAGACTCTGGCGATCGAATTGATCGCCGCGCTGCTGGCGCGCAAATGCAACGGCACGGTGCGCCTGGTGACGACGCGCGAGGAAACTTTCATCACCCATCGCGGCCGGCCCGAAACCGACATCCGCCTCAAGATTGGCATGCGCAAGGACGGCCGCATCACGGCGGTCGAATGCGACTGCGACCAGCGCGGCGGCGCGCATTCCGGCTACGGCGTGGTGACGATTCTTTATGCCGGCTCGATGCTTTACGCAATCTACGACCTGCATAACGTCAAATACGTCGGCAAACGCGTGCTCACCAACACGCCGCCCTGCGGCGCTTTTCGCGGCCACGGCACGGTCGATATCCGCTTTGCCTTCGAGAGCCTGCTCGATGAGATGGCAAGCGAACTGGGGCTCGATCCGTTTCAAGTGCGGCGCGCGAATTTACTGAGCGCGCCGACCTTCACCGACAACGACATGATGGTGAACAGCTACGGCCTGCCGGAATGCATGGATTGGGTGGAGAAGCAAAGCGGCTGGAAGACGCGCAAGGGTAAGCTCGGCAAGGGCAAAGGCCTGGGCATGGCCTGCTCGCATTACATCTCAGGCGCCTCCAAGCCGGTGAACTGGACCGGCGAGCCCCATGCGACGGTAAAGATCAAGCTCGATTTCGACGGCTCGATCGTGGTGCTGTCGGGCGCCGCCGATATCGGGCAGGGCTCCACCACTATTCTGGCGCAGACCGTAGCCGAAGTGCTCGGCCTCGAGCTCGCCCGCGTGCGCGTGATCACCGGCGACAGCGAGGTGGTGCCGAAAGACAACGGCTCATACTCGTCGCGTGTCACCTTCATGGTCGGCAACGCCGCGCTCGATGCCGCGCGCAACCTCAAAACCGTGCTAGTCAATGCCGCTGCTCGCAAGCTGGAGGCTCGGCCGGAAGACATCGAATGCCTGGGCGAACTCTATCGCGCCGGCGCGCAGGACAAGGGCGCGACGTTCGACGAAGTCGTGACCGAAGCGCTGAAGGATTCAGGCACCATCACTGTTACCGGCAATTACTCAACCATTCCGGAATCGCACGGCGGCAAGAAATATCGCGGTGCCGCGATCGGCGGCACCATGGGCTACAGCTATTCGGCGCAGGTGGTCGAGGTCAGCGTCGACGAGGAGACGGGCGTGGTCACCGTCGACAAGGTCTGGGTCGCGCACGACTGCGGCAAGGCGCTCAACCGGCTAACGGTCGAAGGCCAAGTGCAGGGCTCGGTCTGGATGGGCATGGGCCAGGCCATGAGCGAGGAAGCCGCTTATCACGACGGGCTGATGCTCACCGCCAATATGCTCGATTACCGCGTGCCGACCATCCAGGATTCGCCGCCGATCGAAGTCGGCATCGTCGAGAGCAACGATCCGCATGGGCCGTTCGGCGCCAAGGAGGCGGGCGAAGGCTCGCTCGCGGCGTTCCTGCCGGCGCTCACCAACGCCATCGCCGACGCCATCGGCATCCGTTTCAACGATCTACCGGTGACGCCCGATCGCGTGTTCGAGGCGATCGAGAAGCGCAAGAGGGCGCAGGAAAAAAGACACGGGGGCGGCGCCAATGCGTGAGACGGCGCCTTTCCTCATCCGTTCGTCCCCGCGAAAGCGGGGACCCAGGGCCAAAGAACTGGATGCCCGCTTCCGCGGGCATGAACGGAATTACCGGAAGGGAGCGGCCTGATGGACGCCCTGCCCGACTTCCGCGTGCTCAATCCAGCAACGCTCAAGGAGGCACTGGCGATCCGTCTCGCACATCCGGACGCCAAGCCCCTCGGTGGCGGCACCGATCTGGTGGTGAACATCCGCCGCGGCATCGTCGCACCGCCTGTGCTGATCGACATGAACGGCGTAGCCGAGTTGGCCGAGATCAAGGCGGACGTGCAATCGCTCGACATCGGCGCCTCAGTGCGGCTCAGCGACGTCGCGACGCATTCGGCCATCGTCATGCACTATCCGGTGCTGGCGCAGGCGGCCTCCCACATCGCCGGTCCCACCCAGCGCAACATGGGTACGGTCGGCGGCAATCTCTGCCTCGACACCCGCTGCATCTTCTACAATCAGAGCGAATGGTGGCGCGACGCCAATAACCATTGCCTGAAAACCACCGGCACGGTCTGCCATGTGGCGCCGAAAAGCCGCGGCGTTTGCTTCGCAACCTTCTCGGGCGATCTGGCGCCCGCGCTGCTCGCGCTCGGCGCCGAGGTTGATATCGCAGGCCCCGCGGGCAAGCGCACGATCCCGCTCAACAAGCTCTATATCGGCTTTGCACGCCAGCACGTGCCGGTCAGCGAGACGCAAGGCGACGGCAAGTTCTATCTTTCGTTGCGCCCGGGCGAAATCGTCACCGCGGTGCGCGTGAAGAATTCGCCCGGCCTGCGTTCGGCCTATGACAAGATCCGCATCCGCAAGTCAATCGAATATCCGGTCGCCGGCGTGGCGGTGGCGCTCAAGCGCGATGAAGATACGCTCAACGAGCTGCGCGTGGCGTTCACCGGCACCAATCCGCGCCCGGTGCTGCTCGAAGGCACCGCCGAGCTATGCGGGGGCCAGTTTGGCGAGCGCGTGTTCAAGGGCCTCGACGCCTTGGTGCGCGACCAGATCATGCCGATGAAGACCACTTTCACGCCTGGCCATTACCGCCGGCGCGTAGCCGGCGTGCTGGCGCGGCGATTGCTGACACGATTGTTCGAAGGCTGACGGGCGACGGGGGATGGGCGTGTCCGACGAATTCAGCGAGCGCCGGCCCTACAACGCCGTCAGCGATTTCGTCGACGCCAACGTGGCGCGCGGCCTCGCCAAAAAGATCGCGTTCATCGATCCCGACCGCTCGCTGACTTACGGCGACCTACAATCGCGCTCCGTTTGCCTCGCCAATGCGTTGCGCACGCTCGGCATCCGGCAAGAAGAACGCGTCGCGCTGCTGCTGCACGACACGGTGGATTATCCGGTGGCGTTCTGGGGAACGGTGCGCGCCGGCCGCATCGCCATCCCGCTCAATACGTTCCTCAATGTGTCGCAATACGCCTATATCCTCGCCGACAGCCGCGCCACCGCGCTCATCGCCGCCGCGCCGCTGGCGCAAACGATCTGGCCAATTATCGAGCAGCTTCCTCATCTGAGAACCGTGATCCTGGTCGGTGCCATCGCCGCCGACAGAGCGAGGTTCCCTGGCCGCGACGTGCATCTGTTCGAGGACCTCATCGCCGCCGCCGATGAAACGCCATTCACCGCCGACACGGTGTCCGACGAAGTGGCGTTCTGGATGTACACCTCGGGTTCGA
>DAIMKK010000132.1:6765-7265 GCA_036721745.1 Pseudolabrys sp.
ATTCCAACCTGATGGCGACCGCCAAACTGTTCGGACAAGGCATGCTCGGCATCAGCGAGAACGATGTCGTCCACTCGGCGGCGAAATTGTTCTTCGCCTACGGGCTCGGGAATGCCATGACCTTCCCGTTGTCGGTCGGCGCCACCGCCGCGCTGTGGCCCGAGCGCCCGTCGCCGGAATCGGTGTTCGAAATGATGCGCAAGCATCGCCCCACCATTTTCTACGGCGTGCCGTCGCTCTACACAGCCCTGCTCGCCCATCAACACATCGGTCCCGGCGCCGGCTCCGACCGGCTGCGGCTGTGCGTGTCGGCCGGCGAAGCGCTGCCTGCCCATATCGGCCAGCGCTGGCGCCAGGTCGTTGGCGTCGACGTGCTCGATGGCATCGGCTCGACCGAATTGTTGCAGACCTTCCTGAGCAACCGCCCCGGCGATTTTCGCTACGGTTCGACCGGCAAGCCGGTGCCGGGTTACGAAGCGCGCATCGTCGACGAGAAAGGC
>DAIMKK010000133.1:0-5612 GCA_036721745.1 Pseudolabrys sp.
CTCGCCTCCCTGCGGACCGCGTGACCTACCAATTCGCACCTGGGCAGTTACGAAAAATCTTCAGAAAAATAATTTGCGTTACGATATTCATCGTCTCGATCGCGCGACGTATGTTGCCAGATTGGTTGGCGCAACGTGTTTTATGAGCATGCGCCTCCGTCACGGCTTCAAAAAACTATCCATCTCGCCGACTTCTTTCTTCTCCCCATCGGCATCCTCGGCGATGCGTTCGTAGAGCCGCGCCGCGGCGGTGAGCATCGCGTGCTCGGGATGGTCCTTGCCGACGAAGGCGGAAATCTCATCCATCTCGGCCACCCAGCGATAGGATTTCGAGTACATGCGCGGTATCTGCCGCGAAAGCCAATCGAGCAGCGCCGGCTGGCTCTCGGCCAGTTCGGCTTTCAGCGCATGCGCCGAACCGCCGCGGGTGGCAGCCAGCATCATGGCGGCGCCGAGCGCGGTGAAGCCCTTCGTGATGCCGGCATAGGACATCTTCAGCGCGGCAGCGGCGGTGAGCGGGCCGTGGAGCACTCGTACGATCAACCCATGGTCGTTCAGCTTGGCAAAATTCCCCGCGTGCGGTCCCGCCGCATAAAATTTAGTGTTGCTGGATCCCGGTTTCGGCGGCGGGCCGATGATGCCGGCGCCGACGAAAGGGCATCCGGTTGCGGCGATCACTTTGGCGATGTGGTTCATAGTCTGCGGGCTGACCGCGTTGCATTCAACATAAATTGGCTTCTTGTTGGCGGCGGTGAGCACGCAAGCCAAGCGTTTGGCCAAGCCAAGCGCATCGCCCGGCGGCACGATCGACAGCAGGAAATCGGCCTCGGTCAGTTGTGCATCGGCCACCGCGGTCATGCCGGCCGCGCTTGCGCGGTTGGCGCTTTCCTCGCTACGGCCGGCGAGCGATGTGAGTACTTTCACTTTATTGTCGGTCAGGCGCCGGCCGACGCCACTGCCCATGTTGCCGGGCGCGATGATGGCGACGGTGGGTGTCATGGTTTGTCTCCCGTGGTCCAAATACCAGATTACCATTGCCAGCTACTACTTTGCCCGGTAGCCGACACAATAAAACCGTGGTAACCTTATAAACAATCGCTTCCACGAAATACGAAAGTACGTGAGTGCGACAGCCCTGCGGCTGGTCGACCTGCGCACCATTTATACGCACAAAGGACAACAGCTTGGACAATAGACAAAGTCCCGCCGGGGCGGGACAGACGATCGACCCGCGCGCCTGGACCCAGATTCTCATGCGCTACCGCGAACCCAGCGCGGCGCGCAGCCTGATCGAACTCGGCATCACCTTCGGACCCCTCGTGCTGCTCTGGGTGCTGATGTGGGCGTCTTATTACTTGGGCTTTTGGTGGCTCACATTGCTGCTCGCCGTTCCGGCCGCGGGTTTTTTGGTGCGGCTGTTCATGATCCAGCACGATTGCGGACACGGCGCATTCTTCCGCCACCGCTTAGCCAACGATTGGATCGGCCGCGCCCTGGGCGTGCTCACCTTGACGCCATATGATTTCTGGAAGCGAACGCACGCCATTCATCATGCGACCTCGGGCAATCTGGAGCGCCGTGGCATCGGCGATGTCGATACCCTGACGGTGCGCGAATATCTGGCGCTGTCGCGCTGGCGCCGCCTGATGTATCGGCTCTATCGCCATCCGGCGGTGATGTTCGGTCTGGGGCCGGCCTATCTTTTCATCCTGCGGCAGCGGCTTCCGTTTGGCTTGATGCGCAGCGGTTGGCAGCCTTGGGTCAGCACGATGGGTACCAACCTTGCCATCGCGATCATCGCCGGCGCGCTGATGTGGCTGATCGGCATTGGACCGTTCCTGCTCGTGCACGGGCCGGTCATGCTGCTGGCAGCCGCGATGGGCGTATGGCTGTTTTACGTGCAGCATCAATTCGAGCAAACCCTGTGGGCCCACAACGAAACCTGGGACCTGCATGAAGTCGCGCTGCACGGCAGCTCGTATTATGTGTTGCCCGGAATTTTGCGCTGGTTCACCGCCAATATCGGCGTGCACCATGTGCATCATTTGTGCAGCCGGATTCCCTACTATCGACTGCCGCGGGTGCTGCGCGAATACCCCGAACTCGGCGACATCGGCCGGCTCACTTTGTGGCAAAGCATCAAATGCGTCCGCCTGGTGTTGTGGGATGAAAGCCGCAAGAAGTTGATCTCGTTTCGCGAGATGCGCTGCATGCAAGCGTCCCCGCAAGCCGCCGCCTAAGGTCCGTTCCAGCCATTAGCGCCTTTGGGCTGGACGGCCGGTCACCCGGCACTCTCGCCGATGGCCGCTAGGGCATGGCCAATAACCTCGAATTTCTGGCCATTTCGCATAAGACAGCAGCCTGCTACCGCGACGCCGGTGGACCTTTTGGCGCCGATGCCGGTACATTAGTATCTTGAACAACGGGCCAAGAAGGACCCGGGGGAGGAAACCACATGCGTAAGACTTTATTGGCCGCAAGCGCCGTTCTGCTGCTCGCGGCGGGCCCAGCCATGGCCCAGCAAAAAACGATCAAGATCGGATTCGTCTCGACATTCAGCGGTCCGGTCGCCGCGATCGGCAATGATATGCGCAACAGCTTCGAGCTCGCGCTCGACCACATGGGCCGCAAGATGGGCGGACTGCCGGTCGAGGTGATTTATGAAGACGACGGCTTCAAGCCGGAGGTCGGCAAACAGAAGACCGAAAAGCTGATCGAGTCCGACAAGGTCGACTTCATCTCCGGCTATATCTGGTCGAACGTGTTGCTGGCTTCGATCAAGCCGGTCGTCGATTCGAAAACCTTCTTGATCATCGCCAACGCGGGACCCTCGCAGGTCGCCGGCGAATTGTGCTCGCCTTATGTGTTCTCGACTTCTTGGCAGAACGACCAGACGCCGCAGGCGATGGGCGTTTACATGAACTCCAAAGGCTTGAAGTCGGTGTTCCTGATCGGCCCGAACTACGCCGCCGGCAAGGACATGCTGGCGGGCGTGGCGTCCACCTTCAAAGGCAAAGTGGTCGGACAGGAACTGACCACTTGGCCGGCGCAGCTCGACTTCTCCGCCGAGCTGTCGAAGGCAAAGGCCGCCAATCCGGACGCGATCTTCGTGTTCTACCCCGGCAAAGCCGGCGTGCAATTCCTTTCGCAATACGCGCAGGCGGGTTTGAAAGGCAAGATTCCGCTGTTCACCGCCTTCACCATCGACGAGCTATCGCTGCCCCTGCAGAAAGATCTGGCGCTCGGCGTGCCCGGCGCGCAGGAATGGGTGAACGATTTACCCAACGAAGCCAACAAGAAGTTCGTGGCCGATTACATCGCAAAATATCCCGGCCATCGTCCGTCGTTCTACGGGGCGCAATCCTATGATGCCGCCAACCTCATTGCCTCGGCGGTGACTGCCACCAAGGGCAACATGAGCGACAAGGAGGCTTTGCGGAAGGCATTCGAGAAGGCCAACTTCAAGTCGGTGCGCGGCAACTTCAAGTTCGGCAACAACCATGTCCCGATCCAGAACTTCTATCTGCAGGACGTGGTGAAGGACGCCAAGGGCGACTTCGTGCTGAAGACCGTCGCGACCATCGTGAAGGACAACCAGGATATGTTTCACGACAAGTGCCCGATGAAGTGAGTTAAGGGCGAGACTCGGCGGCGGCGTATCCACGCTGCCGCCGTTCGTATATCCGGACGGGGCCTCTTTCCACTAAAAGTGCTTCATGACGCTTTTCATCGAGCAATGCCTGAACGGGCTGCAGTTCGGACTGCTGCTGTTTCTGCTGGCTGCCGGTTTGACGCTGGTGTTCGGCATTATGGACTTGGTCAATCTGGCGCACGGCTCGCTCTACATGATCGGCGCTTATTTCGCCGCCACCTTGGCGGCCTGGACCGGTAGCTTCGTGCTCGGCGCGGTGCTCGGCCTCATCGGCACGCTCGTGGTCGGCATGGTGGTGGAGGTGATCGCTATGCGCAGGCTTTATGGCCGCGATCATCTCGATCATGTGCTCGGCACCTTCGGCTTGATCCTGTTCTTCGACGAGGCGGTGCGGTTGATCTGGGGGCCGGAGGGCATGAGCCTGCCGCTACCGGCCTGGCTCAACACTTCGGTGCAGATTTTACCGGGTGTGCAGTATTCGGCTTATCGGCTCTCGATCATCGTCGTCTCGCTGGCGGTCGCCGGCTTCCTTTATTTTCTGGTGATGCGCACCCGCATCGGCATGTTGATTCGCGCCGGCGCCTCCAATCGCGAGATGGTCGGCGCGCTCGGCGTCAACATCAAGCTGCTCTACACGCTTGTGTTCGGGCTGGGCGCCGCGCTCGCGGGGCTTGCCGGCTTGATGCAGGCGCCGATCCTCACCGTGCAGATCGGCATGGGTGAGAACATCCTCATCATCGCCTTCGTCATCACTGTGATCGGCGGCATCGGCTCAATCCGCGGCGCGTTCATCGCGGCGATTTTGGTCGGCTTCGTCGATACGCTCGGCCGCGCCTTCTTTCCCGATCTGCTGCGGCTGGTGCTGAGCCCGAATGCGGCTTCGACGGCGGCGCCGGCGCTCTCCTCCATGCTGATCTATCTGGTGATGGCGATCGTGCTGGTGGTGCGGCCCGAAGGATTGTTCCCGGCGGTCCGAAAATGAGCGGCGCGCTGACGATCCGCAACATCGTGGTGATCGCGCTTTTGGTCGCGCTTGTGCTGCTGCCGGTCTATGTCGGGTTAGGCGGCAATATTTTCGTGCTCACGCTGTTCACCCGGATCATCATCCTGGCGCTGGCCGCCGTCAGCCTCAATCTCATCATCGGCTATGGCGGGATGATGAGCTTCGGCCACGCCGCCTATCTCGGCATCGGTGGTTATGCCGTCGGAATCCTGTCGCACGAGGGGATCTACAACGGTTTCGTGCAATGGCCGGTTGCGCTCGCGGCCTCAGCGCTGTTCGCAGCTGTGATCGGCGCCTTGTCGCTGCGCACGCGCGGCGTCTATTTCATTATGATCACCTTGGCGTTCGCGCAGATGGCCTATTACGTCGTCGCGGGGCTCGCGCGTTACGGCGGCGACGACGGCCTCACCATCCAGAAGCGCAGCCAGTTCTTCGATCCGATCAACCTGTCGAACAAGGTGCAATTCTATTACTTGTGCCTGGCGCTGCTGTACGGATCGATTTACCTGGTGTGGCGCCTGGTGAATTCTCGTTTCGGCCTGGTGATCCAGGGCTCGCGCTCCAACGACCTGCGCATGCGGGCGATCGGGTTTCCGACTTATCGCTACCGGCTGGTCTGTTACGTCATCGCCGGAACGATGTGTGGTCTCGCCGGCGCGCTACTCGGCAATCACACCGATTTCGTCAGCCCCTCGATGATGTATTGGACGCGCTCGGGCGATCTCATCATCATGGTGGTGCTCGGCGGCATGGGTTCGGTCGTCGGGCCGCTGATCGGCGCGGTGGCGCTCTTGGTGCTGGAGGAGGTGCTGTCCGGCATCACCGAATATTGGCAGATCATCCTCGGGCCGCTGTTGCTGCTGGTCGTGCTGTTCGCGCGCGGCGGCATCGACGGGCTGCTATCGAAGGTGCGCGCGAGGGTCAGCCCAAAGGTTAGCCCAAAGGTTAACCCATGAG
>DAIMKK010000133.1:5622-6117 GCA_036721745.1 Pseudolabrys sp.
CATGAGCGAGCCACTTTTACAGGTGGAGAATCTGGCCAAGCGCTTCGACGGCATCGTCGCCACCGACAATCTTGCGCTCAATGTCGTGGCCGGCGAGCTGCACGCGGTCATCGGGCCAAACGGCGCCGGCAAGACCACGCTGATCGCCCAGCTCGGTGGTCAGCTAACGCCCGATTCCGGCCGCATCCGATTTGCCGGCAGCGATATCACCGCGCTTCCGATGTATCGGCGCAGCGCGTTGGGCCTCGCCCGCTCGTTCCAAATCACGTCTTTGTTTCTCGATCTCAGCGTGCTCGACAACGTGGCGCTGGCGGTACAGGCGCATGCCGGGCATTCGTTTCGGTTCTGGCGCAATGCCCGTTTGGAAGCTGAGTTACGCGATCCGGCGCGCGTGGCACTTGAGCGCGTGGGTTTAAGCGCGCGCGCAAATTTGCCAGCCTCCATGCTCAGTCATGGCGAGCATCGCCTGATCGAGCTCGCCATGGCGCTGGCCGG
>DAIMKK010000133.1:6127-7262 GCA_036721745.1 Pseudolabrys sp.
CCTCGTATGTTGCTGCTCGACGAGCCGATGGCGGGCCTGGGGCCGGAAGAATCCGCCCGCATGGTGGAGATGCTGCGCGCCCTGAAGAAGGAGTTCACCATCCTTTTGGTCGAGCACGATATGGAAGCCGTGTTCGCGCTCGCCGACCGCATCACGGTGCTGGTCTATGGCCGGGTGATAGCCACCGGCGCGCCCGCCGACATCCGCAGCAACGCCGCCGTGCGCGATGCCTATCTGGGCGAGGCCGAGGCGGAGGGCGCCGGTCATGGCTGATCGGACAAAGTCTGACAACGTGCTCGAGGTCGACGGCATCGAGACCTGTTACGGCCTGAGCCAGGTGCTGTTCGGCGTATCCTTGTCGATCGCGTACGGCGAGATGGTGACGCTGATGGGGCGCAACGGCATGGGCAAGACCACCACTGTGCGCTCGATCCTGGGGCTTACCCGCGCGCGCGCGGGCACAATCCGCTTTGCCGGCCGGGAAATCCGCGGCCTGCCGTCTTACAAGATCGCCAAGCTCGGCATCGGCCTGGTGCCGGAAGGCCGGCAGATTTTCCCCAATCTCACCGTGCGCGAGAATCTGGTAGCGACGGCGGTCGCCCGCGATGGCGACGGCTGGACGCTGGACAAAGTGTACGCGCTGTTCCCGCGGCTCGCCGCGCGCGAGGCCAGCATGGGCAACCAGCTGTCCGGCGGCGAACAGCAGATGCTGGCGATCGGCCGCGCGCTGATGACCAATCCGCGGCTGCTGATCCTGGACGAGGCGACCGAGGGCTTGGCGCCGTTGATCCGCGCCGAGATCTGGCGCTGCCTCGCCCGGCTGAAGGAACTGGGTCTCGCCATCTTGGTGATCGACAAAAATGTCGGCGCGCTGATTCGCGTCGCCGACCGCCATTTCCTGATCGAGCGCGGGCGCGTTGTGTGGTGGGGCTCTTCCGCCACGCTCGCCGCCGCGCCGGATGTGCAGCACCGGTATTTGGGGGTGTGAGGCTTCGCGATGCGCCAGGGACGCGACGCTAGCTAATGTCCGCACTGTCCCCAAAAGCGGACGCTCGACCGCAGTCGCGGAATGTCCGCTAAATGCCGATTGTGTTGCAAAAGTCGAAAGTCGCAGGGCGATGAATTTTTCGCGAAA
>DAIMKK010000134.1:0-7166 GCA_036721745.1 Pseudolabrys sp.
CCGCGCAGCGGCGGGCCCGGAATCCATACTCCGCAGCGCTGGGGTTATGGATTCCGGGCTCGCGGCCTGACGGCCGCGCCCCGGAATGACAGCGTTGAAATGCCCCACCTTCCTGGACTTACCCCACCCCCATCGCTAAATAGGCCCCGAAACATCAAGCCGCGCGGGGATTTAGCCCCGTACTACTGGGGGCTCGCACAGCGTTCCGATGAGTGGCGTCAACGATATCCGCAAAAACTTCCTGGATTTCTTCGAGCGCAACGACCACCAGGTCGTGGCGTCGTCCTCGCTCGTGCCCCGCAACGACCCCACGCTGATGTTCACCAATGCCGGCATGGTGCAGTTCAAGAACGTCTTTACCGGCCTCGAAAAGCGCCCCTATGTGCGCGCGGCCACCTCGCAGAAATGCGTGCGCGCCGGCGGCAAGCACAACGACCTCGACAATGTCGGCTACACCGCGCGCCACCACACTTTCTTCGAGATGCTGGGCAATTTCTCCTTCGGCGACTACTTCAAGGAGCGCGCCATCGCGCTCGCCTGGGAGCTGATCACCAAGGATTTCGCGATTTCGCCCGAGCGGCTCCTGGTCACCGTCTATATCGACGACGACGACGCCTTCAAGCTGTGGAAGAAGATCGCCGGTCTGCCCGACAAGAAAATTCTCCGCATCGCTGGCAGCGACAATTTCTGGTCGATGGGCGACACCGGCCCCTGCGGTCCCTGCGCGGAAATTTTCTACGACCACGGCGACCACATCCCGGGCGGCCCGCCCGGCTCGGCGGACGCCGAGGGCGACCGCTTCATCGAGATCTGGAATCTCGTCTTCATGCAGTACGAGCAGCTTGAGGGCGGCAAGCGCATCGACCTGCCGCGGCCTTCGATCGACACCGGCATGGGGCTCGAACGCATCGCCGCGGTGCTGCAGGGCACGCACGACAATTACGCCATCGACCTGTTCGCCAATTTGATCGAGCACATCGCGGAGATGACCAAGGTCGGCGCGAACGGCCCGCAAAAGGCGTCGCACCGGGTGATCGCCGATCATTTGCGCGCGTCGTCTTTCCTGATCGCCGACGGCGTGCTGCCCTCGAACGAAGGCCGCGGTTACGTGCTCCGCCGCATCATGCGGCGCGCCATGCGCCATGCCGAATTGCTCGGCGCCAAGGAACCGCTGATGTGGAAGCTGGTGCCTTTGCTCACGCGCGAGATGGGCCAGGCCTATCCGGAACTCATCCGCGCCGAGGCGCTGATCTCGGAGACGCTCAAGCTGGAAGAGACCCGCTTCCGCAACACGCTGGAGCGCGGCCTCGCCATCCTCGACGAGAAAAGCGCCGGCTTGACAAAGGGCGGCATGTTCGACGGCGAGACGGCGTTCACGCTCTACGACACTTATGGTTTCCCGCTTGACCTCACGCAGGACGCGCTGCGCGCGCGCGGCATTGGCGTCGATATCGCCTCCTTCAACGACGCCATGGAGCGCCAGCGCACAAAGGCGCGCGCTTCCTGGTCGGGCTCGGGCGAGGCGGCGCAGGAAACCGTGTGGTTCGGTCTGCGCGAGAAAGTGGGCGCGACCGAATTCCTCGGCTACGAGACCGAGAGTGCCGAGGGCGTGGTGGCCGCTTTGGTGCGCGACGGCAAGGAAGTCTCCGAGCTAAAGAAAGGCGAGAGCGGCGTGGTGGTGATGAACCAGACCCCGTTCTACGGCGAAAGCGGCGGCCAGGTCGGCGATACCGGCGAGATGCGGCGCGAGGGCGTGAGCCTTGCCGTCACCGACACCCAGAAAAAAGCCGGCGATCTGTTCGCGCACCTGGTCAAAGTGGAAGAGGGTGCGGTCAAAGTGGGTGATCCGCTGCTGCTGGAAGTCGATCACGCGCGCCGCGCCGCCATCCGGCAGAACCATTCCGCCACCCATCTGCTGCACGAGGCGCTGCGCCAAGTGCTGGGCGATCACGTGGCGCAGAAAGGCTCGCTGGTCGCGCCCGACCGGCTGCGCTTCGACTTCTCGCATCCCAAGCCGGTGACGGCGGCCGAACTCGAGCGCGTGGAAGACATCGCCAACGACATCGTGCTGCAGAATGCGCCGGTCACCACGCGGCTGATGGCGCTCGACGATGCGCGGGCCTCCGGCGCGCGCGCCCTGTTCGGCGAGAAATACGGCGACGAGGTGCGCGTGGTGGCGATGGGCGAAGGCTCCGGCAACACGCTCGGCTGGTCGATCGAGCTATGCGGCGGCACCCATGTCAGCCGCACCGGCGATATCGGTTTGATCAATAGCCTCACCGATTCGGGCGTCGCCGCCGGCGTGCGCCGTCTCGAAGCACTCACTGGCAAAGTGGCGCGCAAATCCGCCGAAAAGCAGGTACAAATCGCCAAAGCCGCCGCCGCGGAACTCAAGACGCCGCTGGAAGAAATGCCGGCGCGCATTACCTCGCTGCTCGACGAACGCAAGAAGCTTGAGCGCGAACTCACTGAGGCGCGCAAGAAACTCGCCATGGGCGGCGGCGCCAGCGCCAAGAGCGCCGACGACGGCGTGCGCGAGATCAATGGGGTGAAATTGATCGCGCGTTCGGTCACCGGCATCGAATTGAAGGATCTGCGCAGCATGGCCGACGAGGGCAAGAAGCAGGTCGGCTCCGGCGTGGTCGCCATCGTCGGCTTGTCCGCCGACGGCAAGGCCGGCTTAGTCGTGGGCGTCACTGAGGACCTCACCAAGCGCTTCAACGCGGTGGAACTGGTGAAAAAGGGCGCCGAAGTGCTCGGCGGCAAGGGCGGCGGCGGCCGTCCCGACATGGCGCAGGCCGGCGGGCCGGACGGTTCCAAAGCCGAGGACGCACTCAAGGCGATCGAAGCGGCGCTCGCGGGCTAGCCTAGGCTGTCGTCCCCCGCTTTCGCGGGGACGACGGTCGAATTAGTCTAGGCCCCATGGCGGAGCTCCATTTCACCAGCTGGCTGCGGGAAATCGTGCCGAACGGTCCTTTGACCGCCGGCGGCGACACCGTCGGCGCCGCGCTCGGGCAAGTGTTCAGCGAATTGCCGCACGTGCGCGGCTACGTTCTCGACGAGCGCGGGCAATTGCGTAAACACGTCTGCATCTTCGCCGACGGCAAACGGCTGCCGCGCGCGGCGGCGCTCAGCCAAAGCATCCGCCCGGACTCGAAACTCTACGTCATGCAGGCTCTGTCTGGAGGTTGATCCATGAACGAACGCATTCTGCTGGCGACGCGCAAGGGCTTGCTGCAACTCGCGCGCAAGAACGGCGGCTGGTCGATCGAACGGACCAGTTTCCCCGGTGTCGCGGTTACCGCGGCGCTGCACGATGCGCGCGATGGCACGCTCTACGCCATGCTCAAGCACGGCCATTTCGGCAGCAAGCTGCATCGCTCGGACGACGATGGCCGCACGTGGGCTGAACTCGCGGCGCCGGCCTTTCCCGCCGATGCGGCAGGTAGCCCGACATTGTTCCAGATCTGGACCATCGAAGCCGGCGGCGCCGATGAGCCGGGGCGGCTGTGGGCCGGCGCGCTGCCCGCCGGGCTGTTCGTGTCCTCCGACCGCGGCGAGCATTGGAGCCAAATGAGCGCGCTGTGGAACGTGCCGGAGCGCGAGAAATGGTTCGGCGGCGGCTACGACGATGCCGGCATCCATTCGATCTCTCCCGATCCGCGCCGCGTGGTCGTCGCGATTTCCTGCGGTGGTGTGTGGGATTCGCCCAACTCAGGCGAAAGCTGGACGCTGCGCGGCGACGGGCTGGTGGCCGCCTATATGCCGCCGGAACTGGCGGGGCAGAAGGAGACGCAGGACCCGCATCGCGTCGTGCGCTGCGCGGCCGCGCCCGACACCATGTGGATGCAGCATCACTGCGGCATCTTCCGCTCGACCGACGCGGGAATCAGTTGGACGCAGCTCAAGCTGCCGGTGGACGATTTCGGCTTTGCGGTCGCGGCCCATCCGAGCGACCCGCTCACAGCCTGGTTCGTGCCCGCCATCAAGGACGAGCTGCGCCTGCCGCGCGACGGTGCGCTGGCGGTGACGCGCACGCGCGACGGCGGCAAAACCTGGCAGTCGTTCCATTCCGGCCTGCCGCAGCACGACGCCTTCGACCTGATCTACCGGCACGGCCTCGACGTCGATGGCGAAGGCCGCCAGCTCGTCATGGGCTCGACTACCGGCGGCCTGTGGGTGAGCGCGAATGCCGGTGAGGCCTGGCGGCTGGTCAACGCCCATCTGCCGCCGATCTATGCGGTGAGGCTGTATTAGGCGCGTCTTTAACTCGTTTGATCGACCGCAAAGCGGGCCTGCGGCGCCTAATGTACTAATATCGCGGTCGATTCCAGCGGAGCGCGCCATGCCACGCGAGCGGGCCATAGAACTGCGTAGGCGGATCTATCAGGTCCTTGAACAGGGCCCGGTGGGCGACGGCCTGGGCATTGTCGTCGACCGGCTGCTGGTGACGCTCATCCTTATCAACTTGGTCGCGGTCGCGCTCGAATCGGTGCCGGCGATCGATGCCCGCTATGCGCTCGGCTTTGTCGCGATCGAGATTTTCTCGCTCGTCGTGTTCACGGTCGAATACGGCTTGCGGCTGTGGGTGGCCATCGAACACGGCCCGCACCGGCATCTCGCCGCCATGCATTCAAGGCTCAAATACGCGCTCAGCCCGGCCGGCGTCGTCGATCTCATCGCGGTGCTGCCGTTCTGGTTCGCGCTCGTGCTGCCCGACGATTTGCGGTTGCTGTTGGTATTCCGCATCGTGCGCTTCTTCAAGTTCGCGCGCTATTCGCCCGCGATGCGCTCGCTGCTCGACGTGCTCTACCGCGAGCGCCGGGCGTTGTTCGGCTGCCTGGTCATCACCATGGGCTCGGCGCTGGTCGCCGCCGCGCTGATGCATCTTGTCGAGGGGAAGGTGCAGCCGGAAAAGCTCGGCACCATTCCCGACGCGCTGTGGTGGTCGATCGTCACCATCGGCACCATCGGCTATGGCGACGTGGTGCCGATCACTGCGCTCGGCAAGCTGGTCGCCACCGGCACCATCTTTCTCGGCCTGATCATGATGGCGCTGCCGATCGGCATCATCGCCACCGCCTTCGCCGAGCAAATCCACCGCCGCGATTTCATCGTGACCTGGGGCATGATCGCGCGCGTGCCGCTGTTTGCCGAACTCGACGCCGGCGAAATCTCCGACATCATGGAATTGCTGAAGGCGCAGACCGCGGAACCGGGCGAGGTGATCGTGCGCGAAGGCGACGCCGCACATTCGATGTATTTCATCGCCGCCGGCGAGGTCGAGGTGGCGCTCAAGAAGGAGCGCCTGCGGCTCGGCGTCGGGCAGTTCTTCGGTGAGGTGGCGGTACTGCGCCGCGCCCGCCGCTCGGCCACCGCCACCGCGCTCACGCGCACGAATTTGCTGGTGCTGGCGGCGCAGGATTTGCACGCGCTGATGCAGCGCAACCCGCGCATCGCCGCGCGCATCAAGGACGTGGTGGAGAAACGCGTCGGCCGCGAGGTGGTTTCGCCCAAAGGCGATATCGTGACCGAGGAGATTGAGTAATTTTTTAATCCCTCCCCCGCTTGCGGGGGAGGGTGGTCGGCGAAGCCGGCCGGGTGGGGTGCATAACCCCACCCCGGCTCGCGGAGCCTGTCATCGGGCCGCGCTTTGCGCGCCCCGTTGGCTCGCCGCCCCTCCCCTTTTTGGGGGAGGGATTACGCCATCGCCTTCTTCAGGTTCTCGTCGACCTTGTCGAGGAAGCCGGTGGTCGAGAGCCACTTCTGATTGGGGCCGATCAGCGACGCCAGATCTTTCGTCATAAAGCCGGCCTCGACCGTGTCGACGCAGACCTTCTCCAACGTCGTTGCGAACTTGGCGAGCGCGGCGTTGTTGTCGAGCTTGGCGCGATGGGCGAGGCCGCGCGTCCAGGCGAAGATCGAGGCGATCGAATTGGTCGAGGTCTCCTGGCCTTTCTGGTGTTGGCGGTAGTGACGCGTCACCGTGCCGTGCGCGGCTTCCGCCTCGACCACCTTGCCGTCCGGCGTGAACAGCACCGAGGTCATCAGGCCGAGCGAACCGAAGCCCTGCGCCACGACGTCCGACTGCACGTCGCCATCGTAGTTCTTGCAGGCCCAGACATAGCCGCCCGACCATTTCATCGCGGCGGCAACCATGTCGTCGATCAAGCGGTGCTCGTAGGTGATCTTCTTCTTGTCGAACGCGGCCTTGAACTCGGCATCGAAAATCTGCTGGAACAGCTCCATGAAGCGGCCATCATACTGCTTCAGGATGGTATTCTTGGTGGACAGGTAGAGCGAATAGCCGCGGTCGAGCGAATAGCTCATTGAGGCACGGGCGAAGTCGCGGATCGAGTCGTCGAGATTGTACATCGCCATGACGACGCCCGATCCCGGCGCCTTGAAAACCTCGCGCTCGATTGTTTTGCCGTCGGCGCCGACGAATTTGAGCGAAAGCGTGCCCGCGCTCGGAAACTTGAAGTCGGTGGCGCGGTACTGGTCGCCGTAGGCATGGCGGCCGATAATGATAGGCTTGGTCCAGCCCGGCACCAGGCGCGGCACGTTCTTGCAGATGATCGGCTCGCGGAAAATCGTGCCGCCGAGGATGTTGCGGATGGTGCCGTTGGGCGAGCGCCACATTTCCTTGAGGCCGAATTCCGTCACGCGGCCTTCGTCCGGCGTGATGGTGGCGCATTTGACCGCGACGCCGACCTTTTTGGTCATCTCGGCTGAGTCGATGGTGATCTGGTCGTTGGTCTCGTCGCGTTTTTGGACGCTGAGATCGTAATAGAGCAAGTCGATATCCAGGTAGGGATGAATCAGCTTGTCTTTGATGAGTTGCCAGATAATGCGGGTCATCTCGTCGCCGTCCATTTCGACGACGGGGTTTGCTACCTTGATCTTCGCCATTTCGGATAAAACCTTTTGCAAGTCGCGCGGACGGGGAAACGGTGGCCGGCGGGCGTGCCTATAGCACCCGCCGCCGGGCCGCGAAAGCCGCGATTTCCGCCATTCCCCGCCGTCCGCGCAGGCAAAGGAACAACGGAAACCGTTTTTCGTAAGAGATCATGGACAGCAAAATGATAGGGGCTGCTTTGATCCAGATTAAACGAGTAATGATCTAAGGTAGGGTAGCAATACCGCCCGCACGGAGGGATTTGATG
>DAIMKK010000135.1:0-5771 GCA_036721745.1 Pseudolabrys sp.
AGCACACGTTGCGGTCGGTGATCGCTTGGGCGCGGTTCTCGGAAGCCTTCTCTTATGACGCCCGCTCCGAGACCTTCAGCCTCGACAACCCGACTTGAAGGAAGTCTAGCTCAGCGGAATCGCGTCGGCGGGAGCGACGTTTTCGGAACTTGCGGATTGGCGAACGAGCTTGCTTCGAGCGGCTTCTTCAGCAGGCTCGAGCGCAATGCCTCACCGCGCGGCGAGGGCGGGACCGGCATCGGCATCGCCGGCGCCGCCGGCTGCAACGGTGCGGCATCGAGCGGCGAATTGTAGTCGGAGAACTCGTCGTCGCCGCCACGATGGCTCATACTGGCGCTGCGCCAGCGCTCGATCACCGAGGTGAGCAGATCGCGGCTGATACTATTGCCGGCGTCGGAGCGGGTGTTGCCGATTGCTTCGCTGCTAGGCCGCAGCTCGGGCGGTAATTCCCTGAACCGCATGCGCGTCGGCATAGCCACGCCAGGGCCGAAGGTGAATACCTCTCGGGTGCCGAGCGATGGAATGAACGACAGTAGATTCAACGCCGCGTCGGACACCGCCGAGCGGATCAAGCTTTGATCGCGGTCGTTCGACAGCCGCATGACGAACAACGTCGAACACTGCGAGATGATGGTGGGGTCGATTTCGGCCGGACGCTGCGTCACCAGGCCGAGGAACACGCCGTATTTGCGGCCTTCCTTGGCGATGCGCGAGAGCGCGCGCTTGGTCGGGCCGAAACCGATGAGCTTGTCGGCGGGCGCGTAACGGTGCGCTTCCTCGCAGACGAACAGCAGCGGCGCCACGCCGTCGCTCCACAACCCGAAATCGAACGCCATTCGGCAGAGCACCGACACCACCGAGTCGACCACCTCGGCCGGGAAACCGGCGAGCTGCATGATGGTCATCGGCTTGCCTTCGGTCGGCAGCCGGAACAGGTGGGCGATGATTTCGGCCATCGTGTCGCCGCCGATATTGGCGTTCTCGAACATGAAGGCATAGCGCGGGTGATTGCGGAAGGTCTCGATGCGCCCGATCAGCTTGTGATAGATCATGCGCGAGTTACGGTTTTCCAACTTGCCCATGCGCTCGTCGAGCAGATTGATCAGATCCTCGATGCGGTAGGGCACCGGCGTGTCGGCGGTGAAGCCGGTGTCGCGCGGATTGCGCTTCTTGGCCAGCGGGTGTTCGTTGTTGACGCGGTATTGCAGATAGACGGACTTCGCCAGCGGAATGACTTCCGAGAGAATTTCGACTTCCTCGTCGATGCCGGGCCGGCCGCCGAAAAACGCGTCGACCGTCTCCTCGAAATTGAACAGCCAGAACGGCAGCCGCAGGTTTCGCGGAGTGAGTACCTGCGCCTTGTCGCCGAAACAGCGGCTATATTCGTTGTGCGGATCGACCAGGAAGATACGCAGATTCGGGCGGGCATCGAGAATCTTCTGCAGGATGATGGCAACGCCGCTCGACTTGCCGACGCCGGTGGCGCCGAGGATCGCGAAATGCCGGCTAACCAGATTGTCGATGTCTATGTGCACGCCGATTTGCGAATTCTGCTGCAGGTCGCCGATATGCGCATGGTCGGCGTCGGCCGTGCCGTAGACGACGTGCAATTCGCGTTCGCCCAGCAGGATGGCTGCATCGCCGAGCGCCGGATATTCAGTGATGCCGCGCTGGAAACGCGCCGGGCCGTCCGGCGCTGCGCGGACTTCGCCGAGCAGGTCAAGCCGCGCGACCTTGCGCAACGGCAGTCCGGCGGCCGCTGGCAAGACGGCCAGTTCGCCGACCTCGGTGATCATGCCAACGATCAGGACGGAGCCGCTCATCAGGCCCATGAATTGGCCGACCGTCGCCTTCTCTTTGCTGCGCGCGCGGGTCGAGCTCGACGGTGACTTGCGAGCCGGTGACGACGATCACATGGCCGATCAAATCAGCTGCAGGCCGTGCCGGCGTATGGGCATGATGGGCATTATGATGCGCGGTTGGTGTGTCCATGATCACCCCAGCGCGGGTTAGTTTTGCATTTTTTGCATGACAGCCGCGCTGATGTTTGAAATATCATATGGCGATGCCCGTTCAGTTAATGCGCCGGATATGGGAGCGGCGGCGCGCAACTATGCTTAATCAATGGTGGCTGGTGCCTTGATAATAATAATAATTAGTCAACCATAATTCTGGTGCGTGGGCCGACGCGTGCGAGCAGCCGGCGCAGCGAATTCATGGTGAGCGCAACGCAGCCGGCGGTCGACGCAAAGCCCGGGCGCGCCACATGGATGAACACGGCGCTGCCGCGGCCGACGACGCGAGGTCGCACGTTGTGGTCGATCTCGATAATGAAATCGTAGAGATGGTCCGCGCGCGCGAGCCGGTCGGCCTTGGCTCGCGGCGGCACTTTGATCGGCCGGTTGTAATGCCGGTCGGAAGGCTCCTCGCACCAGCCGTCGTCCGGCGTTATGCGCCGGACCGGCAAGAATGTCGCCGGACGCGGATGGCGATCGGCACGCCACCACAGCCGCTTGAGCCGGAAGCAGCCGCGCGGGGTCGCGCCGTCGCCTTCGTGTTTGTTGGCCTTGATGCCGGAGCGGCCGAGCGCCACCGGCAGCGCCAGCGGTCCGGCTTGCAGCACACCGCGCGAGCGCTGCGCCGGCTTGCGCCGTACGGTCAGCCGCCGCAACGATATTTCGCGTTTTGCCCGCCGCACGGTCCAAAACCCCCAGAATCCAGGCTAAATCCCAGTTCACGCTTGCTCTTTTAGCCTGAATGCTCTACTTCGCGAATATTCTCGTGAGGCGACCATTAAGCGATGCCCAACCGACGAACCATCCTGATCGTGGACGACGATGCCGAATTGCGCGAGGCGCTGGTCGAGCAATTGGCGCTGCACGAGGAGTTCGACGCCATCGCGGTCGATAGCGCCACCAAGGGGGTGCAGGCGGCCAAGGGCGGCCAGGTCGACCTGGTGCTCATGGACGTGGGGCTGCCGGATGTGGACGGGCGCGAGGCGGTGCGCATCCTGCGCAAAAACGGTTTCAAGGCGCCGATCATCATGCTGACCGGCCACGACACCGACTCGGACACCATCCTGGGGCTGGAATCCGGCGCCAACGACTACGTCAGCAAGCCGTTCCGTTTCGCCGTGCTGCTGGCGCGCATTCGCGCACAGCTTCGTCAACACGAGGCGAGCGAGGACGCCGTCTTCACCATCGGTCCCTACACCTTCCGTCCGAGTTCCAAGCTGCTACTCAGCCCGAAGGGCGGCAAGGTACGCTTGACCGAAAAGGAAACCGCCATCCTGCGCTATCTCTATCGCGCCGCGCAAAAGCCGGTGTCGCGCGAAACGTTGTTGCAGGAAGTATGGGGCTATAATTCCGGCGTCACTACCCACACGCTGGAGACGCATATTTACCGGCTGCGGCAGAAGATCGAGAAGGATGCCGCTCAGCCTGCGATCCTGGTGACGGAAGCCGGCGGCTACAAGCTGGTGCCGTAGCGCATGATCCCGAAAAGTGGGAACCGATTTTCGGACATGATCATGCGCAAAAACATAAAAACATAGCCATGTCTCTCGAATCCGACGTTGCCTTCTTCGAACGGGTGCCCACCTTCGCGGCACTCGGCAAACAGCCGCTACGCATCCTCGCGATCGGCGCGGAAACCAAGCATTTGCCGAACGGCGCGGTGCTGTTCTACGCCGGTGAACTCACCGATGGCGGCTATGTCGTGCAGGAAGGCTCACTGCTGTTGGAGCCGAACTCGCCGCTGGAAGGCAAGCAAATCACCGCTGGCCCCGGCACCCTGGTGAACGAGCTAGCACTGCTCACCGACACCGTGAGCGCCGCGACCGCGATCGCGAAAGGGCCGACGGTGGTGATCCGCATATCGCGCAGCCTGTTCCGCAAGATGCTGGAGGGCTACCCGGCCGCCGCCGAGAAAATGCGCGACATGGTGGCCGACCGCGTCGACGGCTGGACGCGCGAGCTCGCCAGCGTGAGGACGAAGCTCAAGAAAATCGAATAATCCGCCTCATCCTGAGGATACCGCGAAGCGGGCGTCTCGAAGTATAAGGTGGCCTCATGGTTCGCGACGCTCCTCACTATGAAGCCGATTTAGAGTTCCACCATCGCCGTCACCGGTACGTGATCGGAGGGACGCGCGGCGCCGCGATAGTCCTTGGCGATCTTGATAGTCGACACGCGGTCGGCGAGCGCATCCGACGTCCAGACGTGATCGAGGCGGCGCCCGCGGTCGGCACTGCGCCAATTGTCCATCGCGCGATAGCTCCACCAAGTGTAGAGCTTCTCCGGCTCGGGCGTGAGCACGCGCATGCTGTCGATCCATTGGCCGGCGTTGCGCGCGGCGGTCAGCTTCTCGCATTCGATCGACGTGTGCGAGACGACCTTGAGCATCTGCTTGTGGCTCCAGACGTCGTGTTCGAGCGGCGCCACGTTGAGATCGCCGACCAGAATCGCGCGCTGGGATTTTTGCGGGTGCAAAGCCGGAGCGCTGCGCATCTCGTCGAGAAAATCGAGCTTGTGCTGGAATTTCGGATTGATCTCGGGGTCGGGCTCGTCGCCGCCGGCCGGCACGTAGAAATTATGCAATATGACAGGATCGCGCAGCCGCGCTTGCTCGCCTAGCGTTACGGACACGTGGCGGCAGTCGGTTTTGCCGCAGAAGCTCTGCACGTCGACGCGCTCGAACGGCAGACGCGAGAGCACGGCGACGCCGTGATAACCCTTCTGCCCGTTAAGCGCGGCGTGTTCATAACCCAGCCGCTGGAAGCGCTTGAGCGGAAAAGCGTCATCCGGGCACTTGGTCTCTTGCAGGCAGAGCACATCCGGCCGCACGCTCTTGAGGAACTTGGCGACCAGATCGATGCGCAGGCGGACGGAATTGATGTTCCAGGTCGTGATCTTGAGAGGCATGGGAAATATGTACCACGTCATTCCGGGTCGCGCCGGAGGCGCGAACCCGGAATCCAGAACCATTCACAGGTCTTAGAATGCATCTGGATTCCGGGTCCGCGAGCTGCGCTCGCATCCCGGAATGACGACGAATTAGCTAGTTGTGATAATTCGTATAGTCGATCTTGAACATGCTGGGATCGGGACGCTTGCTGGTGTCGAGATTGTACACCGCGACGGTTGTGTCGTAGCCCTGCGGGTCGGTCACGGTCCATTGCTTGAGCTGCATGTCCTTGGCGCTGAACATGATCATCAGCCGGCTGGTGCCGACCACGCCGTTCTTCTCCTCGACCACCACCGTGACGAAGACATCGTCGGCGTAGACCGCGACCAGGCTGCTGTCCTTCATCAGGTCGACGTGGTCGGCGAGCAGGAAGCGCAGCGGCGTCTGCGACAGCGGATAGACGTCCTGTGTCGCCAGATTGCGGTCGCGCACCACCACCGACTGGCCGTCGGCGATCAATTCGATCTGGCTCGGGCTGTCATATTCGAAGCGCACCCGTCCGGGCTTGGAAATAAAGAATTCGCCTTGGGTGCGGCGGCTATCCGACGCGACCTGGATAAATTTGCCCGACAGCACCTGCATATTGGACAGATAATTGTTCACCCGTTCGACGATGCCGCGCTGCTCGGGGCTAAGCGCGCTGGCGGAACCGGGGCGGCCCAGCAAGGCGGCGAACGGATTGGAAACCGGATTGGGCGGCTGCGTCTGCGGCGCTTGTATCTGCGGCGCCTGAGCGCGGGCGCCGAGCGCTGCGCTGGGAACCGCGGGCTTGGCCGGTGCTGCGATCGAGCCGGTGATCACCGGGT
>DAIMKK010000135.1:5781-7126 GCA_036721745.1 Pseudolabrys sp.
CAGCGGGACGCCCTGGGCCAGCGCCGGGGCTGCCGCAAGGCCGGCAAACAACGCCGCTATCGCCAGTTTTTGGCCGGTTTGCCAATTGAAGTATCCCGCCATCCCGATCTCCGAGCCACACGCTCGCCCCTGTTTTGTTAGGGGCTGGCTGTGGCTATTTCGCGGCTCCAATCATGCTTACTTCCTTGCGCATGATCTGGTCCGAAAACCGGTGTCCACTTTTCGGGATCATGCGCTGATTCGATGTTAATCGCGATAAAACGCCACTACCGGACTTAGAAGCGATCATCGGCCGGATTTTCCGGGATCAGGATCTCGCGCTTGCCGGCATGATTGGGCTGGCCGATGATGCCTTCCTGCTCCATGCGCTCCATGAGCGAGGCGGCGCGGTTGTAGCCGATCTGCAGCCGGCGCTGGATGTAAGAGGTGGAGGCCTTGCGGTCGCGCTTCACGACCGCGACGGCTTGGCTGTAGAGGTCGCCGCCTTCGGCCAGCCCCATGCCCGTTGCGTCGAACAGCGCGCCGTCCTCGCCCTCTTCCGGATCGCCGGCGGTCACCTCGTCGAGATATTCCGGATGCCCTTGCGACTTCAGGTGGCGAACGACTTTCTCTACCTCGTCGTCCGACACGAACGGGCCGTGCACGCGGCTGATGCGGCCGCCGCCGGCCATATAGAGCATGTCGCCCTGGCCGAGTAGTTGTTCGGCGCCTTGCTCGCCCAAAATGGTGCGGCTGTCGATCTTGGAGGTGACCTGGAACGAGATGCGGGTCGGGAAGTTCGCCTTGATGGTGCCGGTGATCACGTCCACCGACGGGCGCTGCGTCGCCAGGATGACGTGAATGCCGGCGGCGCGCGCCATCTGCGCCAGGCGCTGGATGGCGCCTTCGATGTCCTTGCCGGCGACCATCATCAGGTCGGCCATCTCGTCCACGATCACCACCAGATAGGGCAGCGGCTCGAGCTCGAGCTCTTCCTTCTCGTAGATCGCTTCGCCGGTTTCCTTGTCGTAGCCGGTGTGCACGGTACGGTGAAGCGTCTCGCCCTTCGCCTTGGCTTCCGCGAGCCGCGCATTGTAACCGTCGACATTGCGCACGCCGAGCTTGGACATGCGCTTGTAGCGCTCCTCCATCTCGCGCACCGCCCATTTGAGCGCGACCACCGCCTTCTTCGGGTCGGTGACCACCGGCGTGAGCAGATGCGGGATGCCGTCATAGACCGAGAGTTCGAGCATCTTGGGGTCCACCATGATCAGACGGCACTGATCGGGCCGCAGCCGGTAGACCAGACTTAGGATCATGGTGTTGATGGCGACCGATTTGCCGGAGCCGGTGGTGCCGGCGATCA
>DAIMKK010000136.1:0-2723 GCA_036721745.1 Pseudolabrys sp.
GGCGCCTATGGCGCGGCGCTGCTGGTGAAATGGTTGAGCGTCCCCATGGGCCTCGCGCTCGCCGCGGCGCCCTTGGTGGCACTCGTCGGCGCGCTGTTGTTCGGCTGGTTCGCGGTGCGGCTCTCCGGCGTCTATCTCGCTATGCTGACATTGGCCTTTGCGCAGATCGTGTGGGCGGCGGCGTTTCAGTGGGAAGTTCTCACCGGCGGCTCCAACGGCGTAATCGGCGTTTGGCCGCCACCGCCCTTCGACAAGTCATGGGTCTATTTCCTGCTGACGTTGATGCTGGCGGTGATCGCCGTCCTGCTGCTGCGGCGCTTTTTGTTCGCGCCGTTCGGCTATGCCATGCGGGCGGGGCGCGATTCGCCGCTGCGCGCGGAGGCCATCGGCATCGACGTCAAGCGCGTGCACTGGCTCGGCTTCGCCATTGCCGGCGCCGTCTGCGGCGTGGCCGGCGGGCTGTTCGCCTTCGCCAAGGGTTCGATCTCTCCGGAAACCATCCATGTCGGCCGCTCCATCGACGGTCTGGTGATGGTGCTGCTCGGCGGCATCCAAACGCTGACCGGGCCGATCGTCGGCGCAACCGTGTTTGCCACCTTGCAAGACACGGTGATGCGACAGACTGAATATTGGCGCGCGCTCTTGGGCGCCATCATTTTGCTGCTGGTATTGGCGTTCCCGCAAGGGCTGGTCGGCGGTTTTGCGGCGCTCTGGCGCAGAAGCGGGGCCAAGTCATGAGCGTGCTCGAGGTCCGCTCGCTGTCCAAGGCCTTCGGCGGCGTGCGCGCGGTCAGCGAGGTCAGCTTCAAGGTCGCGCCGGGCGAATTCCTTGCCATGATCGGGCCGAACGGCGCCGGCAAGACCACATGCTTCAACGCGATCAACGGCCAATTGCCGCCGGACTCCGGCGCGATACTGTTCGAGGGCAAGAACATCGCGGGCTTGGCGCCGCGCGAAATCTGGCGGCTCGGCGTTGGCCGCACCTTCCAGGTCGCCGCCACCTTCCATTCGATGACGGTCGCCGAAAATGTGCAAATGGCGCTGATCTCGCATGCCGGCGACATCTACCGGCTGTGGCGGCCTGCCGCCGCGATGCACCGCGAGGCTGCGCTTGCTCTGCTCGCGCAGGTCGGCATGCGCGAGGCCGCCGACCGGCCGAGCCGCGAACTCGCCTATGGCGACATCAAACGCGTCGAGCTCGCCATCGCGCTCGCCAACGAGCCGCGCCTCTTGCTGATGGACGAGCCGACCGCCGGCATGGGCGCGCGCGAACGGCACGAACTCATCGCACTGGTTAAACGTTTGGTGGTCGAACGCAAAATCTCCGTGCTGTTCACGGAGCACTCGATGGACGTGGTGTTCGCCTTTGCCGATCGTATCGTCGTGCTGGCGCGCGGGCGGCTGATCGCCGACGGCGACGCCGCTTCGATCCGCGACAACGCCCAGGTGCGCGAAGTTTACTTCGGTACGGGCAAGACGTTCGCTGCGCATGGAGCCGCGCCATGAGCGATGCCATGCTCGCGGTCGACTCTTTAAGCGCTTGGTATGGCGCGGCGCGCATTCTTTACGACCTGAGCTTTACGGTCGGCCGCGGCGAGGTGGTGGCGCTGATGGGGCGCAACGGCGCCGGCAAGTCCACCACCTTGAAAGCGGTGATGGGTCTCATCGCTGAGCGGCAGGGCACGGTGCGTTTCAACGGCGGAGATATTTCTCGCCTGAAGCCGTTCGAGATCGCGCGGCGCGGTCTGGGCTACACGCCGGAGGACCGCCGCATCTTTTCCGATTTGACGGTCATGGAAAATCTCGACATCGGCCGCCAGCCGCCGCGTCGCTTTGCGGATGGCGCGCCGGCGCCGGCCTGGACGGCGGAAAAGCTGTTCGCATTGTTTCCCAATCTGGCCGAAATGCCGAACCGCCCGGGCGACCGCATGAGCGGCGGCGAGCAGCAAATGCTCACGGTGGCGCGCACGCTGATGGGCAATCCGCTGCTGGTGCTGCTCGACGAGCCCTCGGAGGGCGTGGCGCCGCTGATCGTGGAGCAGATGGCCAACACCATCGTTGGGCTGAAGAAAGAAGGCCTCTCCATTCTGCTGTCCGAACAGAACATCCATTTCGCCCGGCTGGTGTCGGACAGAATCTATGTGCTGGAGAAGGGCCAGATCCGCTGGCAGGGCTCGATGGCACAACTCGACACCAATCAGGACGTGCAAAGAGCCTATTTGACGGTGTAGGACGCCCGGGGCGGGGAAAACCCTTATTTTCAGGGGGTCCAGGTAAAAGTAGGCCTTTCACCCTGGCGAGATCCCGGTCATTATTTCAACCGTTGGTATTATTGGTGCACGCGGTTGTAGAAATGATGGACCGGCGATGCGGCGCGAAAAATTGGATGCTGTGAAGCCGCCGGCGGATGCGGCCGAGCAGGGGCGTTACCTGCTCGATGAGCAGGTCGGGTTCCTGTTGCGCGTCGCCATGCAGCGCCACACCTCGATCTTCATGACGCGCATGATCGAGGGGCTGACGCAGACCCAGTTTGCCGCGCTCGCCAAGCTCTACGAAGTCGGTCCCTGTTCGCAGAACCAGCTCGGCCGGCTGATCTATCTCGACGCCGCCACCATCAAGGGTGTGGTCGATCGCTTGAACACGCGCGGCTTCCTCACCGCGCTCAACGATCCGAAGGACCGCCGCCGCCGTGCCGTGGCGCTCACCGAGCGCGGCCGCCAGGTG
>DAIMKK010000136.1:2733-7094 GCA_036721745.1 Pseudolabrys sp.
GCCCAACTGGTGGCCGCCGAGATCACCGCCGCGACGCTGGCGCCGCTCTCCGTCGAAGAGCAGCGGCTGGTGGTGAAGCTGTTGCGGCAGTTGAGCTGATATTCTTTGTCATTCCGGGACGCTACCCAAGTCGGCTTCAGCAGAGTTGGGAATTACTGTGCTGATCTCGGGTAAACCCGAGATCAGATGCGGCGGACCCGGAATCCATACGCCGCAGCACCGGGGTTATGGATTTCGGGTTCGCGACCTACGGTCGCACCCCAGAATGACAAGGTACTTACTCACCACAATCCCTTCAACCTTCCGCCGTCTATGTTGAGCGAAACGCCGGTGATGTAGCTGGCGCGTTCCGAACAAAGGAATGCGGTAGCATTGGCGAGCTCTTCCGGCCTGCCCATGCGCTGAAGCGCGTTTTTCTTGGCGGCGATCTTGCGCGCTTCTTCCTCTGTCTGGACCTTGAATTCCTTCTTCATGCCGTCGGTGTTGCGATCCCACATCGGGGTCGCGACCCAGCCCGGACAGATCGCATTGACCAGGACATTGTCCCCGCCGAATTCGGTCGACAGCGATTTGGTGAGATTGAGCAGCGCCGAGTTGGTCATGCCGCTGCCGAACATATACGGGTCGGGCTCCTTGCCGGCGCCGCCGATGGTGTTAACGATGCGGCCCCATTTCTGCGCCTTCATCATCGGGTAGACGGCGCGGATGGCGCGCAGGAATCCGAACAGTTTGGTCTCGAGCTGCACCTTCATTTCGTCGTCGCGGATCGCGGCGAAGCGGCCGGAATACATCTGGCCGGCATTGTTGACCAGGATGTCGACGCCGCCGAACTTTTCCTTGGCGGTCGCGACCATCTTGGCGATGTCGGCTTCCTTGGTCATGTCGGCGACCACGGCATGCACCTCGCCGCCGGTGCGCTTGGCGAGGTCGTCGCGCGCCTTTATGAGCTTCGCTTCGTTGCGGCCGGTGATCAGCACGCGTACGCCTTCTTCGAGCAATTGGCGCGCCGTCTCGTATCCGATGCCGCTCGATCCGCCGGTGACGATAGCGCGGCGGCCCTTGATTCCCAGATCCATTCTTCCCCTCCCATTGCCTTGACGCCTTGTGGCTTGGCGGGGAGTATCCCCGGCAATGCTGCCGCTGGCTAGATAGCCGCGCCGAAAGGGAGATGCCGGTGTTCAAAGTGGGCGAAGCTACCATCACGCGCGTCGAGGAAACCAACGTCCCCAGCTACAAACTGCGCGACGTTTTCACCGAGATGACGGACGCGCAGTTCGACCAGCACAAGCACTGGCTGGCGCCGCACCATTACGAGGCCGAGAGCGGCTGCATCAGGCTTTCCGTCCATAGCTGGCTGCTGAAGGTCGGCGGCAAGACGATCCTCATCGATAGCTGCTGCGGCAACAACAAGGTCAAGCCGGGCCGCCCGTTCTGGCACATGCTCAACGTCAATTATCTGGAGCGGCTGGCTGCCGCTGGCGCGCGGCCGGAAGAAATCGACATGGTGATGTGCACGCACTTGCATCACGATCACGTCGGCTGGAACACGATGCAACGCGACGGCAAATGGGTGCCGACCTTTCCCAATGCGCGTTACGTTTTTTCCAAGCCCGATGTCGACTATTTCTCCAATGTCGATGCCGATCCCAAAGAGGGGCCGGCGGAACTTGGCACGTTCCGCGAATGCGTCATCCCGATCCTCGAATACGGCAAAGCCGATTTGGTCAGCGGCGGCCCGTACCGGCTCAACGACTTCATCGAGATCGACTCGGCGCCCGGCCATTCGCCCGGTCACGTGTTCTTCAAGCTTGAAAGCAAAGGCCAGCGCGCCGCCTTCATCGGCGACGTCTGGCACCATTTGCTGCAGGTCTATTATCCGGATTGGAATTTTCCGAAAAATTCCGATGTGGCGCAAGCGCGCGTCAGCCGGCGCAAGGTGCTCGACTATTGTGCGGCGAGCGGCGCGCTGGTGATGCCCGGCCACGTCGGCTTGCCGTTTGCCGGCCGCATCGAAAAGACCGCGGATGGTTATCGGCCGGACTTCAAGCCTTAGGTTTGCGCCATGAGCGCCTTGAGTCGCTGCGGCGAGACCGGCAAACGTGTCACCGCGCCGGGGCGTTGCAGCGCGTCGTCGATCGCCGAGGCGATGGCGGCGCCGACCGGTGTTATGCCGCCTTCGCCGGCGCCCTTGAGGCCTAGCGGGTTGAGCGGGCTCGGCGCATCCTCGGTGACAATCACTTCGACGCCCGGCACCTCATGCGCGGTCGGCATCAGATAATCGGCAAACGTCACTGAAAGCGGGTCGCCGTTCTCGGCATAGAGGAATTCCTCGTAGAGCGCGCCGCCCAGCCCTTGTGCCATGCCTCCCATGATCTGGCCTTCCACCAGCATCGGATTGACCGCCTTGCCGATGTCGAAGGCCACGAGATAGCGCTCGATAGTCACGCCACCGGTGTCGGCGTCGACTTTGAGTTGCACCACATGCGCACCATAGGGGTAGACCATCTGGCTCGATTTGAACTCGGCCTCGGCGGTCAATCCCTCCGGCCGCGCAGCCAGCGTGCCGAGTTGCATCGAGGGTCCGGGCTTGCCGGTACGCACGATTTCGCCGTCCACGATGTCGAGCGCGTCGGGTGAGGTCTGCATCAGCTCGGCCGCGGCAGTCAGTGCAGCATCGCGCAACTTGACCGCCGCCATGCGCGTGGCCTCGCCGCACATCACCGTGACACGTGATGCGAACGCGCCCAATCCTTTGTCGATGCGGTCGGTCTGACCGTGGGTAACCTTGATGCGTTTATAGTCGACGCCCAGCGTTTCGGCGGCGATCTGCGCCAGCACGGTTTCCACGCCTTGCCCGATCGAGGCAACGCCGGTGACGACTTCGATCGCACCGTCCGTTGCCACTTCGATGCGTACCTTGTCGAAGGGACCGAGCCCGCTCTTCTCGACGAAGATCGCAAAGCCGCAGCCTACCTTTTCGCCGGCAGCGCGCCGGCGCTTGAGTTCGCGTTGCATGGCCGGCCAATCCGCCGCAGCTAGAAGCTTGTCGGTCAGCTTCGCATAGTCGCCCGAGTCATAAATGATATCTGTGCCAAGCGCACCGAAACCAAGGCTATAAGGCATCGCGCTCTTGTCGATAAAATTGCGGCGGCGAATCTCGATGGCGTCGATGCCGGTTTTGGCCGCGATGGCGTCGATCAGCCGCTCGCGCACAAATGTGGTTTCGTAGCGTCCGGGCGAACGGTAGGTGCCGCAAGGCGTCTTGTTGGTCAGCCGGATATGACCGCGCGCGCGATAGGCCGGCACGCGGTAGGGGCCGGGCAGCATGGCGGCGGCGAGATCGGGCACGGTGGCGGCGTGCGTGCGCATGTAAGCGCCGTTGTCGTGGAAGAATTCGTTATCGATGCCGAGAATGCGCCCGTTCTTATCGATCGCCGCCTTGACCTTGTGTCGCTGCTGACGCGAATGGTTGGCCGCGATCAGGTGCTCGCGCCGATCCTCAATCCATTTTATGGGCCGCTTGAACTTCAGCGCGGCCGCGCAGACCAATACGTCCTCCGGATACATCTCGCCGCGGATGCCGAAGCCGCCGCCGACATGGCCCTCGTAAAGCTGAACTTTCGCGCTGTCGCGCCCAAGCATCAGCGCCAGCCGGTCGCGATTCCAGTGCGGGACCTTGGCGGCGCCGTGCATTTCCAGCACGTCGTTTGCTTCGTCGTAACGCGCGATAGCGCCGCGCGTTTCCAGCGGCACGCCGCTGTGCCGTCCGACCAGCAAATCGAGTTCGACGGTCATCTCCGCCGCACGGAAGGCGGCATCGATATCGCCGGATTTTTTTTCGATGACGATTGTTTCGGTGCCGTGCTCCTCGTCAAATGGCCCCGGTTGTGCGGCGGCATCGAGAATAACCGGCAGCGGATCAATCTCGAGTTCGACCAGATCGGCGGCGTCCTCGGCGATGTATTGATCCGCGGCAAAGACGGCTGCCACCGGCTCGCCGACATAGCGCACATAATGCTGCGCCAGAGCGCATTGCCGGTACGGCTCCAACGCGGAGAGGCCGGTCAGTCGGAAGCCGATCGGGGGAATGTGCGCGATGTCGGCAAAAGTCCACACCGCGTATACGCCCGGCAGGGCGAGCGCAGCGGTTGTGTCGATCGAGTTTAATCGGCCGTGCGCGACGGTCGAGCGCACCACGCGCATGGTCCACTGGCCGGGAAACGAAATGTCGGCGGCGAAGCGGCCTTGGCCCAACAGCAGTGGCCGGTCTTCCAGACGAGGGACGGAGCGTCCGACGAATTTGGCTGTCATTTCCCGCGCATCGCTTTGGCCGCCGCGCGCACGGCCTTGATGATGTTCTG
>DAIMKK010000137.1:0-7081 GCA_036721745.1 Pseudolabrys sp.
CGACCACGCAGCCGATCGCCGCCCCGTGGCTTTCGCCGAAGCTGGTGAACCGGAACATATGGCCGAAGGTGTTGAACGACATGGGCGTTTCCGCTTTGCGCGCTGTTGGTACAGCGCGCCCATGCGGCGGTCAAATCACCCGTCAACACCGATTTTGCCCGCCGCTAGGCCGTTAAGCGCTGCGTTTACGTTCGGACACCGCCGCGCCGAAGGCCTGAAACAGCGCGCGGTTGATGGAGTTTCGCTGTGGGTCGTACTCGGCATGCCATTGCACGCCCAAGGCAAAGCCCGGCGCATCGGCAATGCGGATCGCCTCGATGGTGCCGTCTTCCGCCACCCCCTCGACCACGACGCGCTCACCCGGCTCGAGTATGCCCTGGCCGTGCAGCGAATTCACACGAATGGTCTCACGGCCGAGCAGCGTCGCGAAGACGCCGCCCGGTACAAAGCGCACGTCATGACGCTCGCCGTAGATCACCTCTTGGTCCGGATGGATTTCACCGGTCGGCAATCGCGGCATGCGGTGGTTCATGCGGCCGGGCAAATCCCTGATCTCCGGATGTAGCGAGCCGCCGAAGGCCACGTTCATCTCCTGGAAGCCTCGGCAAAGGCCGAACAGCGGCACGCCGCGCTCGACGCACACTTTGACCAGTTGCAGCGCCAGCGCATCGCGGCGCCTGTCGTAGGGCTCGTAGCTCGGATGTTCTTCGACGCCGAACTGGGTTGGATGGACATTGGCGCGGGCGCCGGTCAGAAGCACGCCATCGACCGTTCCCAACAAGGCGTCGATATTAGTGATGGCGGGATCGCCGGCAAAGACAAGCGGCAGCGCACCGACGACGTCAGCCACCGCCTTCAGGTTTCGCTCGCCGACGCGCTGGGCGGGGAATCGATTTTCGGCAAGGTGTTCACTCCCGATCACGCCGACTACGGGCCGTTTCATCGCTTCTCTAATCCCAGCTCATCCCGGCGTGCCGACGCACGCCGTCACCGTCACGAATACCGCGTCAGCGTCTCGCCTTCAAACACGTAAACCATGCCCTGCTCGATATCGAGCAAAGGCGCGGCGGCTGGCTTGGCGATGCCGAGATGGGCGATCAGCCCGCGCGCGGTGCCGCCATGGGCAGTGACCACCGTGTCGCGGTTCAAGCTCTCGTACCAGTCGCGCATGCGTACCGACACCAATTGGTAGCTCTCGCCGTCCGGCGGCAGGAAATGCCATTTGTCGTGCTCGCGCTGCGCGATACGTGCCGGGTCGCGCTCGTGCAATTGCGCGATGGTGAAGCCTTCCCAATCGCCGAAGGCGATTTCCGAAAGCCGCGGCTCGCGCCGGTAATCCTGCGCGCCAAGACCGAGCACCGCGCGCGCCAATTCCATGGTCTGACAGGCGCGCCCGAGCGGGCTCGATACGTAATCGAGGCCGGCAGGATCGCGTTTGTCGCGCGCGAACAGATCGCGCAGGATTTCGCCGCAATGGCTGCCTTGCGCGCGGCCGCGAGCATTGAGCGGAATGTCGCGGCGGCCCTGCAGACGGCCGGCGACGTTCCAGTCGGTTTCGCCGTGACGGATGTAATAGATGGTGGGCCGCGGCTTCGCCGATGCAGCCATTCATCAGTCTTCTAATTTGCCCACCGCGAGGTCGGGCGCATCGGGATGCTTGATACCGACGATGTGATAGCCGGCATCGACGTGCTGGATTTCCCCGGTGACGCCGCTCGACAAGTCGGAGAGGAAAAAGACGCCGGCCTTGCCGACATCGTCCAGCGTCACATTGCGCCGCAGCGGCGTGTTGTATTCATTCCACTTGAGAATGTAACGGAAGTCGCCGATGCCGGAGGCGGCCAGCGTTTTGATCGGCCCCGACGAAATAGCGTTGACGCGGATGTTCTTGACGCCGAGATCCGCGGCCATGTAGCGCACCGAAGCCTCGAGCGCGGCCTTGGCCAGCCCCATCACGTTGTAATGCGGCATCCATTTTTCGGCGCCGTAATAAGTCAGCGTGAGCAGCGAGCCGCCATTGGTCATCAGCTTTTCGGCGCGCTGGGCAATGGCGGTGAATGAATAGCAGCTCACCAGCATGGTCTGGGTGAAATTGTCCGCGGTGGTGTCCACATAGCGGCCGTCGAGCTGCTCCCTGTCGGAAAACGCGATGGCGTGCAGGACAAAGTCGAGCGAACCCCAGGCCGATTTGACGTTGGCGAATACCGCATCGATGCTCGCCGGATCGGTGACGTCGCAATGCCCGACGACCACGCCGTCCACCTCCTCGGCCAAGGGCTCGACGCGCTTTTTCAACGCCTCACCCTGATAGGTAAATGCGAGGTCGGCGCCATGCGCGCGGCACGCGCGTGCGATGCCCCAGGCGATCGAGCGGTTGTTGGCCACACCCATGATCAGCCCGCGTTTGCCGCGCATCAAGTTGGAGGTTTCCGCCATTAACTTCCTCATCATGCCGGCAAGCGCCGGCTGCTTTCGTATGGCATAGGGTCAGGGGACCATCAAGCAATGCGCCCGGCTCAGCCATTTGTCACTGTTAATTCAATTCGTTCTCGGGAATATGATTGCGAATGTGGGGTTTTTCCTGGTGAATAGCGGTGTCGGCAGGCACGCATTTTGCCTAAGGGGGCTTGGTTGGGCACGTTCGGGAAGAATGTCGAGGCCACGATCCCGGCGCTGCGCCGCTACGCCCGAGCGCTGACGCGGGATGCCGACCTCGCCGACGACCTGGTGCAGGACACGCTGGTGCGCGCCCTGCGGTCCGAACATCTGTTTCATGGCGGCGAGGTACGCAGTTGGCTCTACACGATCCTGACCAATCTCAACCGCAACCGGCTGCGCTCGCTGTCACGGCGTCCGATGCTCATGCCGCTCGAGGACAACGACGCGCCCGATCTGGCGGGACCGGAAGGCGGCGGCCGCGACATCGACCGCGCGCTGGCGACTTTGGTGGAGGACCAGCGCAATGCCTTGCTGCTGGTAGTGCTGGAAGGCCTGACCTACCGCGAAGTCGCGGAGGTGCAGGGCGTACCGATCGGTACCGTGATGTCGCGTTTAGCGCGTGCGCGCGTGCAGATCAAAAATTTCCTGGACGGCGGGCGCCCGGCGCTGCGCCGCGTGAAATGACCAAGAAGGTGAGACCATGATCGATCGTGATTCACCCGTGACCGAAGAAGAACTGCACGCTTTTGTCGACGGCGAAGTGCCGGCCGACCGGCTGGAGGCCGTCACTGCCTGGCTTGCCGAGCATCCCGAGCATGCCGAGCTGGTCGCCGCCTGGCGTACGCAGGCCGATAGCATCCGCGCCCGTTACGGTGCGGTCGCCAACGAGCCGGTGCCCGAGCGGTTCAAGCTCGACCAAGTGATGCGCCAAGGCCGCTCGAGCGGCCGCTCCTGGGCAGCGATGGCGGCGGCTGCGGCCGTCGTGGCATTCCTGGCCGGCGGCACCACCGGCTGGCTAGCGCACGGCGCGACTACCGGTGTGCCAAGTAGCTTCGACACCATCACTGCTGATGCGCTGGAAGCCTACAAGCTCTACGTGGTCGAGGTGCGCCATCCGGTGGAAGTGCCGGGCAACGAGCGCCCGCACATGACGCAATGGCTGACGAAGCGGCTCGGCTACCAGCAGCACATTCCCGATCTGGAATCGCTCGGGCTGAAGCTGATCGGCGGCCGGCTGCTGCCGGGAGCGACCGGTGCCGCGGCCGCCTTCTACATGTATGAAGGCGCCTCCGGCGAACGCTTCACCATTTATTCGGCGCCGGCGACATCGCCGGAGACGGCGCTGCGTTTCAAGGAAGGCGATCGCTTCGCCGCCTTTTATTGGGTGGACGACAAGCACGCCTATGTGGTGAGCGGACCGGCCGACCGAGACCGGCTCAGGCAGGTCACAAAAGCAGCCTGGGAGCAGATCGACCGCAGCGCTGGCCGGAAGTCGTGACGCTTCTTCATCTCTCCCCGCGTGAGGAGAGATGAAGCAAGCTTACTCCAAATCCTCGCGCGGGTCGTAGGGCTTGCTCTCGCGCCATTTGCGCATGAGTTCCTTGAACTCGTCGTCGGTGCGGTCGGGCAGCATGATGCGCACGGTGGCGAGCAGATCACCGGCCTCGCTCGTCGTCTTCAACCCTTTGCCCTTGAGGCGGAACGTGCGCCCCGAATTGGTGCCGGGCGGAATTGCCAATTCCACTGCGCCATCGAGCGTCGGCACACGCACCTTGCCGCCGAGCGCCGCTTCATAAAGCGTGATCGGAAGTTCGAGCCGCAGGTCGGCGCCGTCCGGCTTGAACAGCGGATGCGCGGCGACATGCACGGTGATCAACGCATCGCCCGCTTTGCCGTTCGCGATCGGCCAGCCCTGCCCTTTGAGGCGGATCGATTGGCCGTCGGTGAGGCCGGCCGGAATCTTGACCTCGACGTCCTTGCCGGTCGGAAGATGCACGCGGGTCTTGGTGCCCTTGGCGGCTTCCGGCAGGCTGATGGTCATCTCGGCATGCAAGTCCTCGCCGGTGGCGGGGCCGAAATTGTCCGGCTCGAACTGCGTCCCGAAGCCGCGCGCACCGCTGCGCGTCGCGCCGCCGAACATGTTGCGCAGGACGTCCTCGAAGCCGGCGCCACGGCCGCCGGCCGCGCGCTGGAAGCCGTCGTGCCCGAAGGTGAAACTTTCAAAATTGCCGGCGCCCGGCCCGGCGCCGCCGCCCGGCTGCCCACGGAAGCCCTCGAAACCCTGGAAGCGCGGCTTGCCCTCGGCGTCGATCTCGCCGTTGTCGAACGCCTTGCGCTTCTTGTCGTCGCCGGCGATCTCATAGGCGGCATTGAGCTCGGCAAAGCGCGAGGCTGCCTTCGGATCGTGCTTGTTGGCGTCGGGATGCAGCTTCTTCGCGAGCCGCCGGTAGGCGCTCTTAATCTCGGTTTCGCTCGCACCCTTCGATACCCCCAGAATCTCGTAGGGGTCGCGCATCCGTCCGAACTCCCGTGAAAACCCTGCCCGCCGGTCGAATGCCGGCTGCTCGATGCTCAATGTGGGGTTCAAACGGCCCGGATGCAACGCAGTCTGTGGAAGCCTCGGTCGGTCAGGACCGTTTCCAGGGCTTGAGCGCGCGGACTTCCCAGACGCCCTTGTCCTGTTTGCAGGCCTCGCCCTGCATCCAGGATTGCGAACTGCCGCTGACGTAGCTGGCCAGGAAATCCCGGCAAGTCTGGCCGTCCTGCGTATAGGCGGAGGCGATTGGGGTGACGGTGCCGCGCGCACCGGTGTTCGGGTTTTCCCACGGCGCGCTGTCGTCCTTGCGGCCGCGGGCGAGCACGTCTGAGACGGCGGCCCGCGCATAGACCAGATCGCCGGCGGGCGGCAATTCGCCGACCACTTTGGCGCCGGGCGGAGGTGTGATTGAGCCGGTGGAAGCGGGCTGGTCGGCGCTGGCGAAAATCGAATCGAAGCGGGAGCTGTTAATGCTGCAGCCTCCGGCGGCGAGGGCCATCGTCAGCCCCGCGGCCAGCGGCAGAGCACGCCATAGGCGCGCGCGGCCGCATCCACTATAAAGGCGGCAGTTGGAACAAGGGCTACCGGTACCGGCCAAGCAGGCACTCCGAAAACGATGTCAGATACGACAATAGAACACCCAAGCTGGTTAACAGGTGGTGATTTCACCACGGCGGATGAGCCTTTGCGGCTGTTTGCCGCTTGGCTCGGCGACGCGACTGCCGCCGAACCGCGCGATCCAACCGCCATGACGCTCGCCACCGTCGACGCCGGCGGGCTGCCGAATGCCCGCATGGTGCTGCTGAAGGGCGCCGATGAGCGCGGATTCGTGTTCTATACCAATGTAGACAGCCAAAAAGGGCGGGAATTGGACGTTCACCCGCAGGCGGCGCTGGTTTTCCATTGGAAATCACTGAACCGGCAGGTGCGCGTGCGCGGCGCCGTGGAGCACGTCAGCGAAGCCGAGGCCGACGCCTATTTCGCCACCCGGCCGAAACAGGCGCAGATCGGCGCCTGGGCCAGCAAGCAATCCGCGCCGCTGGAAAGCCGGCTCGCCTTCGAGAAGGCGGTCGCGCTCTATGCCGCCAAATACGCGCTCGTCACCGTGCCGCGGCCGCCGAACTGGTCCGGCTACCGCATCATGCCGCTGCGCATCGAATTCTGGCACGACCGGCCATTCCGCCTGCACGACCGCATCGAATTCGTACGGGAAACTTTGAGCGCGCCGTGGAGCAAGACGCGGCTCTATCCGTGAGCTAGCATCAGAATTAAATCGTACGCACCGTTCCAAGGATAGAAATGCCCACTTCGCAAACCAATCAGCCGCGCCGAACCTTGCTGCTCACTGGAGCCAGCCGTGGCATCGGTCACGCCACCGTCAAGCGCTTCTCGGCCGCCGGCTGGCGCGTCATCACCTGCTCGCGCCATCCGTTCCCGGAGAACTGCCCGTGGGACGCCGGCCCGGAAGACCACATCCAGGTCGATCTCGCGGACGAAGCCAACACGCTGGCCGCGATCGAAGAGATCCGGCGCCGGCTCGACAGCCATGAGCTGCACGCGCTGGTAAACAATGCGGCGATCTCGCCCAAGGGCGGCGGCGGCGCGCGGCTTGGCGCGCTCGATACAACCGTCGACGTGTGGCACCACGTGTTCCAGGTAAATTTCTTCGCGCCGATCATGCTGGCGCGCGGGCTGATGAATGAACTGAAGGCGGTCAAGGGCTCGGTGGTGAACGTCACCTCCATTGCCGGCTCGCGCGTGCACCCATTCGCCGGCGCTGCCTACGCCACCTCCAAGGCGGCGCTCGCTTCGCTCACGCGCGAGATGGCGAGCGACTTCGGCCGGCTCGGCATCCGCGTCAACGCGATCGCGCCGGGCGAGATCGACACGCCGATTCTGTCGCCCGGCACCGAGAAGATCGTCGAGCAGATTCCGATGCAGCGACTAGGGACACCCGACGAGGTGGCCAAGATCATCTACGTGCTGTGCACGGAGACTTCGTCGTATGTGAACGGCGCCGAAATCCACATCAATGGCGGCCAGCACGTCTAATACGGTTTCCGAGTAAATGACTCGGGCAAGATTCCCTTTTTGGGTCGAAGCGGT
>DAIMKK010000138.1:0-7078 GCA_036721745.1 Pseudolabrys sp.
CACCAGATCGTCATGGGTGCTGGGCAATCGCAGCAGCGCCAGACCGCCGTCGGCATGGCGCTCGCGCAACCAATCGAGCGCGCCGTCCGTGCGGCCGAGCGTAGCGGTCAGCGCCTTGTCGGCGACGCCGTGCGGCCCGATGTTTTTCTCAAGCGCGCTGTCGATGGATTGGACGATGGCCATGGCTGCGGGTCTCTCTGCCCTTAACGTGCACGGCGCGCAACGGGTCACTCGGCGCTCGAGGTCAACCCTTTCGGCCGACCGGCCACGGTGACCAGCATGCCGCCGCTAAAGAGCCGCCTGGCCACCCGCTTGGCGTCATCGATGGTGACGGCGTCGATCAGGGCGCTACGGCGCTGGATATAATCGATGCCGAGCTTGTCGAGCTGGATCTGGGTGAGCTGGCCGGCGATCTTGGGCGACGTATCGAGCGTGAGCGCATAGGCGCCTTTGAGGAACGATTTGGCGGCTGCCAGTTCGTCGGCGGTCGGGCCGTTCTCGGCCATGCGCTTGGTCTCGGCTTCGACGATCGCCAGCGCGTCGGCGGTGCGGTCGGCGCGGGTCGCGGTGCCGCCGACCACGACGGCAGCGCGCCGGAACCAGATCAGGCTATCGGATACCCCGTAGGCCAGCCCGCGCTTTTCACGCACTTCCCGGTAAAGGCGCGAGGAGAAAGTGCCGCCGCCCAGAATGTGATTGTCGATATAGCCGGCCATGAAATCGGGGTCCTGGCGGGCAAGGCCCTGCCCGCCGAACGTGACGACCGCCTGCGGCACGTCGAGATTGATGACGATCAGGCGGCCCATCCCGCGCGGGCTGGCGGCGGCGACCGGCTTGAGATCGCTCTTGGCCGGCAGGCCGGCGAAGGCGCGATCGATCAGCGCGCCGGCGGTCTTGGCATCGATGTCGCCGACGATCGAGATCGTCAGCCCGTCGCGCGCGAAGGCACGGCGCACATAATCGCGCATGTCGTCGGCAGTGATGCGCGGCACGGTTTCCAGCGTGCCCCTGCTTTCGCGGCCGTAAGGATGGCCGGGGAAGGCCGTCTCCCACCAGCGGTTGCTGGCAAGCGTATTGGGATTGGTACTGTCGCGCCGCAGCAACGCCAGCATCTGCCCGCGCACTCGCTCGACCGATTCGGTATCGAAGTGCGGCGCGCTGAGTGCAATCCGCAGCAGATCGAAGGCCTCGTCGCGGTGCTCACTGAGCGTGCGCAGCGAGCCCTGGAAATAGTCGCGCGCGACGTGGAAACCGAGTTCGATGGCGTGGCTCTCCAGCCGCTCGTGGAAGGTCTTGCCGTCGAGGGGGCCTGCGCCCTCGTCGAGCAGATCGGCGGCGAGATTGGCGGTGCCCGCCTTGTCCGCCTCATCCTGAGTCGAGCCGCCATGAAAGGTGTAACTGAGTGCGACCAGCGGCGCGGATTGCTCGCGCACCAGCCAGGCCTCAATACCGGACGGGCTGACGATTTTTTCGATCGTCATCGCCGAAGCGGCGGGTGCAACGCTCAGCAGCGCGAGCGCGGCCAGCGCGGCGGCGTTGAAAAACCGCGTCATGATTTTTTCTCCGCCTGCGGGCTCACGTCCTTGATCAGGTAGCCGGTAACCGAGCGCCGCTTGTCAAGCCAAAGACGGGCGGCGTCTTGCACCTGCATGGCGGTGACCGCGCGGATGCGGTCCGGCCAGCGGCGCACGTCGTCGACGGTGGCGCCGCTCATCACGGCGGTGCCGTACCAGCGCGCCATGCTGACCTGGTTGTCCTGCGTATAGACCGCGTCGGCGATCATACTGAACTTGGCGCGTTCCAGATCCTCGGCCGACACGCCCTTGCCAATTACGTCGGCCAGCACCGTGTCGGCGTCAGCTTCGAGTTGCGGCAGCGAGACGCCCTGGCGCGGCGCAAGAACGACGTCGAGCTTCGACATGTCCATCGCTAAACTATCGTAAAAGGCGCCGGCGCTCACCGCGACGCGCTTATCCACCACCAGCGTGCGGTACAGCCGGCTGTTGTTGCCGCTGCCCAGAATATGCGCGAGCACCTCCAGCGCTTCCGATTGGCCGGACTTGGCGCTATGGAACGACGGCACCAAATAGGCGCGTTCCACGATCGGCTGCTCGACGCGCGGATCGGCGAGCGTCAACGAGCGCACCGCCACCGGCGGCGGCTCCTGCGGGCGCTGGCGCGGCTGGATATTGGCGTGGCGAGCGACCTTACCGTAGGTTTCCTCCGCGAGCTTACGCGCAGTTTCCGGTTCGACGTCGCCGGCGACGATCACCACCGCGTCGTTGGGCGCGTAGAAGCGCCGGTAAAAGCCGATGGCGTCGTCGCGCGAAAGCTGCTCCATCTCGTGCCGCCAGCCGATCACCGGCTTGCCGTAAGGATGGTTGAGGTACAGCGCGGCGTCGATCTGCTCGCCGAACCGCGCGCGCGGATTATTGCCGATGCGCTGGTTCTGTTCCTCAAGAATAACCTCGCGCTCGGGCAGCACGACTTGGTCGGTGAGCTGCAGACCGGTCATGCGGTCGGCCTCGAACTCCATCACGACTTTAAGCTGATCGCTCGGCATGCGCTGGTAAAAGGCTGTGTAATCGTTCGAGGTGAAGGCGTTTTCCTGGCCGCCGGCGGTGGCTACCACTTGAGAGAAACTGCCGGCCGGATGCTTCGCCGTGCCCTTGAACATCAGGTGTTCGAGAAAGTGCGCGAGCCCCGACTTGCCCGCCGTCTCGTCGGCAGCGCCGACCTTGTACCAGATCATGTGGGTCACCACCGGCGCGCGGTGGTCGGGAATCACGATCAGCTCCAATCCGTTCGCCAGGGTGAAGTCGGATATCTTGGCGCCCGTCGGCTCGGCGGCAAGCGATGGCGTCGCGAGCGCGGCCAGGACGGCGAAGCCGGCCGGGGAAATTATTCGTTTCAATGGCACGATTTTGGAACCTTGCAGCCAGGGTTGAGGCGCCCCACGCGAAGTATCGCCGCCGGCACGCACGAACATTACAGGCAGGATCGGCTGGCGGCAGTGCGGCTAGTTGGTGTTGCTGCCGTCTACGGTGCCGTGCGTTTCCAGATAATTATCCGCCTTGGGAGCGGCCTTCGACTTGCCGACGCCATAGGGCTGATTCGGCGACGGCGTCTGGTAGCCCGGCGGTGGCTCGGTCAGCGCCGTGCGCGGCGGCTCGCCCGTGAAACGGCCGGCTTCCGGTTCTTCTTTGCCGAACATCTTGCTCCAGATATTGGACTTGGTGCCGAGTTGCGAGGGCGAGAGCGCACTGCCCGAGCCATTCGGCGAAGGCCGATAACCGTCATCGACCTGGCGCGTCGAGCGCGGCTTGGGTCCCGGCGCAATCTCGTTCGGCCGCAGCACGCGCTGCTCGTTCAACAGCGTGTCATCCGGATTCATGCTGACAGCGCGTTGCTGCTTGGCTTCCGCTTTGCGCCGTTGCACGTCGGGATCTTTCGGCCAAGCCGGATTTCTGGCAACCACGGCATCGGATTGTTCCGGCGGCGGCAATGCGTGGCTCGGCGGGATAACCAGCGGCGCGCGCTCTTCGTAGGTGATCGCTTCGCCGTCCCGGCGCAGCCCGAAGCCTTCGAGAATGCCGCGAAAAATTTTGGTGTCGAGTGGCACGTTGTCGGAGTCGCCGGCGCGAGCCGGGGTGCCGGTTGAAAGCAGGGCAGCGCCGAGCAGGCAGCCCAGCGCGGTGCGGGAAACCGCCCTTAGGCTGAATTTAGCCGCCAAACCTGTGCACAACGTTTCGGTCATCCGATCCCTTACGCCCCTGAAATAGCAAGGGGAACCTGCGTTTCGAGGCCTGACCATTGGCCCGGATCAGGGCGCTTTTTGGGCGCTTTCCCCGGCGAGGGAGTCATACAGCAGGCCCACCACCCCGGCAACGATGGCAACGTCGGCTAGGTTAAAAACGTACCAGTTGAACCGCCAATTTGGCGTCGAAACGTGAAAAAATACGAAATCGGCGACCCAGCCATAGGCCAGCCGGTCGATGGCATTGCCCACCGCCCCGCCGATGATCAGGCCGAGCGACAAAGCGGTGAGCCGGCCTTGCGAGGCCGCCAGCCATAGCCAGAGCAGCAGCACGGCCAGCGCCTTGAAGCCGAGCAGGACCCATTGGCCGATCGGCCCTTGCGTCTGGAACAGGCCATAGCTGATGCCGGTGTTGCGGGTGAGCACGAAATCGAAGAATGGGCCGAGCCGCAACGGGTGGTTGGCGAGATCGAGCACGAACAGCAGGTATAGCTTGCTGACCTGGTCTAGCACGCACGCGATGGCAGCAACGATGACGCCGAAACGCGTAAGCGGGCCAATTAGATAGCGGGACATCTACTCCGCCGCCTTGCGCATGGTTTCCCATTCGCGCAGCGCCTTGGCGTCGCGCGGCGAGACGTCCGGGTAGTCCGGATCGGCGCCGATGGTGGTGAGAATTTTCCACGAGCGCGCGCACTTGGTGCCTTCGGCGAGATTGGGGATCACCGCCACGCCCGGCACGTCGGGCAGACTGAAGGCGCCGTCAGAACTGCCGACCTTGCGCAAGGTCAAAGCAGAGGTAATGCAGACCTCGGCCAGATCAACGTCGACGACAGCCTCGAACAAGTCTTCGTCTGTCACCAGAACAATGGGATGCGCTTCGAGCGAGGAACCGATGCGTTTTTGCGCGCGTTCGATCTCCAAGGCGCCGGTGATGACGCGGCGCAGGTCACGAACCTTACGCCACTTGTCGGCGAGCCTGTCGTCGCGCCAGGCGGCCGGCACATCGGGAAACAGTTCGAGATGCACGGACTTGGCGTCGGCGCCATAACGCGAGGCCCAGGATTCCTCCGCGGTGAAGCACAGCATCGGCGCCAGCCACACCACCGTGCAGCGGAACAGATGATCGAGCACGGTCAAGCAGGCCTTGCGCGTGGTCGAGGAATACGGATCGCAATAAAGCGCGTCCTTGCGGATGTCGAAATAGAACGCCGACAGGTCCGCCGTCATGAAAGCCGACAGCGCGGCGAAGATGCGCTTGTAATCGAAATCGGCGTAAGCCTTGCGCACCAGATCGTCGAGCTCGGCGAGGCGGTGCAGCATCAGCCGCTCCAGCCCCGGCATATGCTCGAGCTTGACGCGCTCGTCCTCGTGGAAATGCGCGAGATTACCGAGCATCCAGCGGATGGTGTTGCGCAGCTTGCGATAGGTGTCGACCGTGGTTTTCAGAATCTCCGGGCCGATGCGCAGATCGTCGGCATAATCCGACGCGCAGACCCACATGCGCAGGATGTCGGCGCCCGACTGCTTGATCACGTCCTGCGGCGCGGTGACGTTGCCCATTGACTTCGACATTTTGCGGCCCTGCTCGTCGAGCACGAAGCCGTGCGTGAGCACCACATCGAACGGGGCGCGCCCGCGCGTGCCGCAGGATTCCAGCAGCGAAGAATGAAACCAGCCGCGATGCTGGTCGCTGCCTTCCAGATACATCACCGTATCTTTGCCGCCGAGCGCTTTACGCTTGATGCCGGCAAGCTGCGGGAAATGTACCGGGTCTTCCAGCACGAATGCGTGCGTCGAACCGGAGTCGAACCAGACGTCGAGAATATCGTCGACCTTTTTCCAGCCGTCATAGGCGAGCTTGCCGAGGAAACGCTCGCGCGCGCCCGGCTTGTACCAGGCGTCGGCGCCTTCAGCCTCGAAGGCCTCGACGATGCGCACCTCAACCTCGGGGTCTTGCAAAATGTCGACCGAGCCGTCCGGTTTTTCCTTGATGAACACCGCGATCGGCACGCCCCAGGCGCGCTGGCGCGAGATCACCCAGTCGGGGCGCGACTCGATCATGCCGGTGATGCGGTTCTGCCCCTGCTCCGGCACCCAACGGGTGACTTTGATCGCTTGCAGCGCGCGTGCGCGCAAAGTGTCGCCGGGCTTTTCGATGCCCTTGTCCATGGCGATGAACCACTGCGGCGTGTTGCGGAAAATGATCGGCTTTTTCGAGCGCCAGGAATGCGGATACTGGTGCTTCAGGCGGCCGGTAGCGATCAGCATCCCGGCTTGTTTGAGCGCCTCGATGACGGCTTTGTTCGCGTCGCCCTTCTCACCCTTGTCGTTGATGACGCGCTTGCCGGTGAAGCCGGGCGCCTGTTCGGTGAAGGCGCCATTTTCATCGACCGTGTAGGGGATGGCGGGATTGATACCGCGCGCTTCGAGCACGGCGCGGCTAGCCGTCCATACATCGAAGTCTTCGCGGCCGTGACCCGGCGCGGTGTGGACGAAGCCGGTGCCGTCCGTATCTGTGACGTGATCGCCGGGGAGCAAGGGAACGCCGAAATCATAGCCTTTGGCCGCAAGCGGATGGTGGCAAACTAAATCTTCGAGCAGTTCTGCGGCGACGTCAGTCAACTTGGCATATGCCGCTACACGAGCCTGCTTGAATACTTCGCCGGCCAGATTTTCCGACAAGATAAACACGTCGCCGAACTTCGCCCAATTGTCCGGTGCGGCGTCGGTGACTTTGTAGAGGCCGTACTTGATCTTCGGTGAGAACGAAATCGCGCGGTTGCCTGGCAGTGTCCAAGGTGTCGTCGTCCAGATAACGACCGACGCCTTCAACAAATCGTTCGTGTCGCCGCCAAAATGTTTAATTGCTGCTGCGTATCCGGCATCCATTGTCTTGACCGGAAACTTCACCCACACCGTATCGCTAGTGTAGTCCTCGTACTCGACCTCGGCCTCGGCCAGTGCGGTCTTCTCCACCACGCTCCACATTACCGGCTTGGAGCCGCGGTACAGCGTGCCGTTGGCGGCGAACTTCAGCAGCTCGCGCGCGATCTGCGCCTCGGCGAAATTGTCCATCGTCGTATACGGATGCGCCCAGTCGCCTTCGACGCCGAGCCGCTTGAACTCCTCGCGCTGCACGCCGATCCATTTTTCGGCGAAGGCGCGGCACTCCTGGCGGAATTCCACCAGCGCGGCGGGATTGGAAAAATCCGGCTTCGGCTTGTTCTTGGAGCGGTAGTTATCTTCCTCGATCTTCCACTCGATCGGCAGGCCGTGGCAGTCCCAGCCCGGCACGTAATTCGAATCGTAGCCGAGCAT
>DAIMKK010000139.1:0-7073 GCA_036721745.1 Pseudolabrys sp.
GCTCGTCGGCTACCTCGCGCAACTGCTCCGCCGACAGGTTCTTCAGGTCGCGCGGTAGCCGGACGCGGTCGAGCAGGGGGGTCTTGGAAGCTTCGGACAAACGCAACTCCACGATGAACAAGCCGGTCGACGCGGCAGGACCGGCCCTTTGGGAACTTTTGCCAGGCTTACACCAGTTTTGCGGTTCCGGGCAATTCAACGCCCGGACGCTCAATCCGGTTCAAATTTGCCCACCAAGGCGGCCGCCGCCTGTTGCGGCTTGGTGTTGCGAGTCACCAGGTCGAGCGGCCCACAGCAGATCAGGGTGTAGTCGAAAGCCGCTCCACGCCGCTCATTGGCCAAGAGGAACTGGGCGTGGGCCTTGAAGACGCGCCATCGCCTGAGCCCGGAATGGCCCAGGGTCCAGAGATCGTGGAAGCTGATGGCGACCACCCGTGGGTTGCGCCGCTCGCCTCCGAGCACAATGTCGTGACCGGCGATGGGATCGAACGGGCTGAAGCTCAGGAGATCGTCGCGCGACTGGACATCGATCCAGTCGATGTCGGGCGCGGTCGCGAGTTGCCGCAGCCGGTTGCGAAAGCCCTTGGCCTCCGGGTTGAAGCCGACCGCCGGCAGGCTGGCGCCCAGCGTGAGCAGCGCCACGCGCGGTCCATGGCGGCCGAGCGCGCCGTCGCGGGCGAGCGCGCGGCCGAGCACATTGATGGCGAGTACCGCGCCGAAACCGTGGCCGACAATCACCACTTCATCGGCCTTGCTCGCGCGCACTGTATCGGCAATGTCGGCGGCGAATAGATCCATCCGCTCGCTCCAGTCCTTCCGTTTGCCGTTGACGAACTCATCGATGGAGGCGGCCTCGTCGCAGCGTTGCAGCAGTCCGGTGACCGGCTCGCTCAGCCAGAGCACGGAGGCAAAGCCGCCGATCCCGGTGACGCCGCCGACAATTTTCGCAACGATCTCCGGCGCGCCGAGTGCGGCGACCAAGTTCATGCACAGAATGCCGACGAACGAGCCCAGCAACAGCCAGGCTGTGATCAGCAATATCGGCGAGAAGGCGACCAGCGCAAAGCGCCAGTTCATTCGCATCATTCGCCCGAAGGCGCCGTTGAGCAGCGCGATCCCGGTGGTGCGGTACATCTGCACGATCTTCCACCAAGGCGGCCGCGCCAAATCGTTGCGCACGAGGTCATCCCAGCGCAGCAGCCGATAGCGGGTCTCGACCTGCCAGCCGTCGCCATGGGTGGTCGCCTGCCAAGCGCCGGAATGGGAGTTCATCTCGTCGGCGGCGCCGACTTCGCCGGTCAATCCGTAGAGATCGCAGGTGCGGCGGTACTCGCGGTTAAAGTGCTCGAAATTTTCAGCGAGACTGCGCGGGTCGTAGCCCTGCACATGGATCACCAGCCTGCGGTGGACCTGCACGCGCGGTCAATCCACGTCGAGGGGTTCGCTGCCGGTCGGCTTGCCGGAACTATCGAGGGTGATTTTTTCCACCCGCGCTTCCGCCTGCCGCAGCAGTTCCTCACATCGTTTCTTGAGCGCTTCGCCGCGCTCGTAGATCGCCACCGATTCCTCGAGCGGCACTTTGCCTTCCTCCAGCCGTTTGACGATCGATTCCAGTTCCTCGATCGCCCGCTCGAAGGGCATTTTCTTCACGTCGGGATTGGTGGGCTCGGCCATTTGACGACTTCTTACTAACAATGCTCGACTATGACGATAGCGCAGTTCGCATGGAGCGCCTAGCACGATGGCCGATCTTAAGGACAAGATTGTATTGGTGACCGGCGCGGCGGGCGCCATCGGCACGGCCGTGACCGCTGCGGTCAAGCGCGCCGGCGGCACGGCGATCGCCTCCGACCTCGCCGGTACCGACGCAGCGCTCGACGTCACCGCGGAAGCCGATTGGCAGCGCGTCACCGCCGGCATCGAGCGCCAGCATGGCCGGCTCGACGGGCTGGTAAACGCCGCCGGCGTCGTCGTCGTCGGCAACGTCGAGAAGCTCGACTTCGCCGCTTGGCGGCGCGTGCTTGGTGTCAATCTCGACGGCGCCTTTCTCGGCTGCAAATATTCGCTGCCGCTGCTGCGCAAGAACGGCGGCTCGATCGTCAATCTGTCGTCGGTGTCGGCCCTGGTCGGCGGGCACAATCTCGCCGCTTATAATGCGTCGAAGGGCGGGCTGTCGCTGCTGACGAAATCGGTCGCGCTCCATGGCGCACGGCTCAAGCCGCCGGTGCGCTGCAACGCCGTGTGTCCGGCCTTCGTCGAAGGGCCGATGGTCGACGCCATCGCGCAAGGTGCGCGCGATCCGGGCACGGCAAAGCAGAAGCTGACGCGCGACATTCCGCTCGGCCGCCTGGGCAAGCCGGCCGAGATCGCCGACCTCTGCGTTTATTTATTATCGGACGCCGCGGCCTTCATCACCGGCGCGGATCTGCCGATCGATGGCGGATTGACAGCGCGGTAGGAGCGCGGCCAGCAAAAGTGGGCACCGGTTTTGCGTCCGGCCGCGCGACCAAAGAAGATGTCAGCCGCGCATCAGCGCGGTGACATGCGCTGCCACCGAGCGCGCTAGGCCTTGTAAATCGTAGCCGCCTTCCAAGAGCGAGACGATGCGTCCTTGCGCGCTGGCGTCGGCTATGTCCATCAGTTTCTTGGTGACCCAGCTGTAGTCGGCTTCCACCAGATTGAGATTGGCGAGCGGATCGCGGGTGTGGGCGTCGAATCCGGCCGAGATCACCAGGATATCCGGCTTGAACTCGCGCAGGCGCGGCAGGATCACGGTCTCGAAGGCCTCGCGGAAGGCGTCGCCGCCGTCGCCGGCCGAGAGCGGCGCATTGACGATATTATTGTGCTCGCCGCGCTCGCTCACCGCGCCGGTGCCGGGATAAAGCGGCATCTCGTGGGTCGAGCAATACATGACGGTCTTGTCCGCCCAGAAAATATCCTGCGAGCCGTTGCCGTGATGCACGTCGAAGTCGACGATCGCCGCACGCTCGACCTCGTAGCGGTTCTGCGCGTAGCGCGTCGCAATCGCCGCGTTGTTGAACAGGCAGAAGCCCATCGGCCGCGCCACCTCGGCATGGTGGCCGGGCGGGCGAATAGCGACAAAGGCGTTGCCCGCCTTCTGGTTCATAATCTCGTCGACCGCGCGCATGGCGCCGCCAGCGCCGCGCAAGGCCGCCTCGAAGCTGCCCGACGACATTGATGTGTCGGCGTCGAGCCGCACCAGGCCTTCCGCCGGCGAAGCTTCGCGGAGCGCCTCGATGTAATCCATCGGATGCGCGAGCGCGACGACGTCAAGCGGCGCGCGCGGCGCCTGCTCGCGCGCCAGCATGTGAAACCGTTCGTCCTCCAGCGCCTGCTCGATGGCGCGCAAGCGGTCCGGCCGTTCGGGATGGCCAGCGGGGTTCAAGTGTTCGAGGCAGGCCGGATGCGTGAGGAGGAGAGTGGACATTGATGGGTTTTAACGCGCCTCGGTCGTCGCGCGCTAGACCTTTGCATCCAAACTCACGCCCGGCGGTGGCGGGCTAGTGTCGGGCACGAAAAAATCGACCTGCAGCGGCCGGCTCGGATCGACGCGGTATTGGTCGAAGTCGCTGACGCCTTCGCCGGCCAGAAACGTGTCGTCGATCAGGAAATTTCCGCTGAAGCTCGTCGGCTTGTGGAAGAGGCGGTGGGCCGCCTCGGCCAGGATTTCCGGCTTGCGCGACATGCGCATGATGGTCTCGCCGCCGAGCAGATTCTTGATCGCGGCCGTGGCGATTGTAGTGCGCGGCCACAGCGCGTTGACCGCGATCTTGCCGCGCTGCTCGCCGGCCAAGCCCAGCACCACCAGGCTCATGCCGAACTTTGCCATCGAATAGGCGGTGTGCGGCGCGAACCACTTGGTCTGCATGTCAAGTGGCGGCGACAGCATCAGGATGTGCGGATTGGCGGCCTTGGCGAGAAAAGGCAGCGCGTATTTCGACACCATGAAGGTGCCGCGCGCGTTGATCTGCTGCATCAGATCGTAGCGCCGCATGTCGGTCGCGGCGACCGGCGTCAACTGGATGGCGCTGGCATTGTTGACCACGATGTCGATGCCGCCGAATTTCGCCGCAGTCTCATCGATGGCCGCCTTGACGGCGGCTTCCTCGCGCACGTCGACGGCGAGTGGCAGAGCGTGGCCGCCGGCTTTTTCGATGTCGGCGGCTGCGGTGAGGATAGTGCCTTCGAGCTTGGGATGCGGATCGACCGTCTTGGCGGCGATCGCGACATTGGCGCCGTCGGCGGCGGCGCGCAGCGCGATCGCGAGCCCAATGCCGCGCGAGCCGCCGGTGATGAAAAGCGTCTTGCCCTGAAGCGACATTGTTGAGCCCCCATTACTTCTTGCGCGTCAGGAAAGCCTCGAAGGCGGCGCGCGCCTCTGCCGATTGCAGGCGTGTTTTGAATAATTCCGCTTCGTCATCGATGCGCTTGACGATTTCATCCGGCGAAACGCGCATCAGTCGGCGCGAGGCCAGCACGCCCTGCGGCGGCAACGCCGCAATCTCGCGCGCGGCTTTCATGGCTTCGGCTTCGACCGCCTCTGGCGCAACCACCGTATTGATCAGGCCGGCGGCTTTCGCTTCGTCGGCGCCGAGCGGCCGGCCCATCACCAGCAGCGAAAACGCGCGCGCCTGACCCATCAGTCGCGGCGCGATCAGGCTGGAAGCGGCTTCCGGCACCAGACCGAGCCCGATGAAGGGCGTCGAAAAGCGCGCGTTGCTGGCGGCGACCACGTGATCGCAATGCATCAGCATGGTGGTGCCGAGGCCGACCGCGTTGCCCTGCACGGCGGCGACCAGCGGTGTCTCGCAGCGCGCCAGCGCGTAAAGAAAGCGCAGGATCGGCGTGCCGAGCGCACCGCTTCCCATCGCCATCGCAAGAAAATCGCCGATGTCGTTGCCGGCGCAGAAGGCGGTGGGTGCGCCCGCGATCAACAGGCAGCGCAACGCGGGATTTTGCGTCACACTCTCGATGCCGCCGGCCATGGCGTCGTACATCGCCATGGTCAGAGCGTTTTTCTTCTCCGGACGGTTCATCCGCACTGTGCGGACCGGCCCGTCGTCGCTGATGATGACGAGATCGGTCATTCTGCGAGGGCGGCTTGCGCGTTGGTGATGCTGTCGGCGCCCTCGGTGACGCTGCGTTCGAGGCCGGAGGCCTGCACCGCGATATTTTCGGCATAGAAACGGGTCAACGCGATGCGCGCTGTGCCATCGCCGCTGTCGCGTAACGCCGCGAGCGCCTGCTCCGCCAGCATGCAGCCGCCGGCGGCATGGCCGAACATCCGCAAATAGGGTGTCGCGCCAGCGAGCGTCGTGTCAGACGTTTTTTGCGCCAGCAGCCATTGCGTCGTGCGCTCGAGGCTGTCTATCGCTTCGCCCAGGCGCGTCGCGGTTTCGCCAAAGGCCGACGCGTTGCTCGCTTGCACCGCTTTCACAGTCTCCCGCAATTCGCCGAGATAGAGCCGGATCGCGTTGCCGCCCGCGAGCGGTACTTTACGCGTCACCAGGTCGATCGCCTGGATGCCATTGGTGCCTTCGTAGATCGACGCGATGCGGGCGTCGCGATAGTGCTGGGCGGCGCCGGTCTCCTCGATAAAGCCCATGCCGCCATGCACCTGCACGCCGAGGGAAGCGACCTCGATGCCGATGTCGGTGGAGAACGCCTTGGCGATCGGCGTGAGCAGCGAAGCGCGTTGATCGCCGGCCTTGCGCGCGGCCTCGGTCTTGCCGCGCTGCGAGCGGTCGATCGCCACCGCGGTGGCGTAGCAGATCGCGCGCGCGGCGGCGGTCGAGGCGCGCATGGTCAGCAGCATGCGTTTCACGTCGGGATAATGGATGATGGCGCCGCCGGCGCCCTGCTTGCGCTCGCGCGCGTAGGCGAGCGCTTGCTGCGTCGCCAGTTCGGCGATTGCCACGCCCTGCAGGCCGACCGCCAGCCGCGTGCGGTTCATCATCGTGAACATGCAGAGCATGCCCTTGTGCTCTTCGCCGATGAGGAAGCCGGTAGCGCCGCCTTTATCGCCGTAGATCATGGTGCAGGTGGGCGAGCCATGGATGCCGAGCTTGTGCTCGACCGAGTGCGCGCGCACGTCGTTGCGCTTTCCGTCAGGCATGACCTTCGGCACCAGGAACAGCGAGACGCCTTTGGTGCCGGGCGGCGCATCGGGCAACCGCGCCAGCACGAAATGGATGATGTTGTCGGTTAAGTCGTGCTCGCCATAGGTGATGAAGATTTTCGAGCCGATGATGCGGTAGCTCCCGTCGGCCGCGCGCGTCGCGCGCGTGCGCAGCGCGCCGACATCGGAGCCGGCCTGCGGCTCGGTGAGTTGCATGGTGCCCATCCACTCGCCGCTGATGAGCTGACGGAGGTAACGAGATTTGAGATCACCGCTGCCGTAGGCGGCGAGGGCATCGATCGCCGCCATGGTCAGCGCCGGACCGATGCCGAACGCCATGGAGCCGGAATTCCACATCTCGATGCAGGCGGCGTTCACCGCATGCGGCAGCTCCTGGCCGCCGAATTCGGCGGGCGCGGCCAGACCATTCCAACCGGCGGCGGCCCAGGCGGTGTAGGCCGCTTTCCAGCCCGGCGGCGTGGTGACGGCGCCGTCCTTGAACGGGGTGCCGGACTTGTCTCCCACGGCGTTGAGCGGCGCGATCACGTCGCCGGCGAAGCGGCCGGCTTCTGCCAGCACCTGGTCGACCATCTCTTCGTCGAGGTCGCCGTAAAGCCCTTCCGCCAGCGCGGCTTTCAAGCCGGCGGCGTGTTTGAGCGCAAAAGCGATGTCGGCGAGGGGCGCGCGGTAGGCCATGGTTCATCCTAGCGGGAGCCGGTTGCGGGTCAACGCAAGCCGCAAATTGCCGTGTTATCCTAGGTAAAGGAGCATTGCGGGCGTTGATTGGGCAGGCCGCCGCCGCTATGGTCCGCACCGCGCGCAACGCAGGTTGGCGCGGCTCTTTCCAGTGCAGGTATTGGGGCGTAGCCAAGCGGTAAGGCAGCGGATTTTGATTCCGCCATTCGGAGGTTCGATTCCTCCCGCCCCAGCCAGC
>DAIMKK010000140.1:0-5301 GCA_036721745.1 Pseudolabrys sp.
CCCTAATACTCAGCTAAATCCGTCCACACGGCCTAGTAAAGTATTACTTAAGACTTAAGTCGGCGATGGAACTTCTGCCGGCGTGATGGCCATAAAGAAAACCCCGGGCCATGTGGGCCCGGGGTTTTCCGCCACGCGAGCGGCGCCGCGCCGCTCAGAAGTGATAATTGAATCCAAACCGCACCATGTTGGAGCGGTAGCCGTTGTCCATGCCGGTAATCGCGAATCCGCGATCCGCCAGGTCCATGTACAGGTACTCGACTTTCACCGACCAGTTCGGCGTCATGCCGACCTCCGCACCAGCGCCGCCGGCCCATCCCGCGAGCGTGTGGGTCTCGACGGCGCCGCCGAGCTGGCCCTTCAGGTCGCCATAGGCAAGGCCGAGCGTTCCGTAGACCAGGATATTGTTGAACGCGTAGCCGACGCGTCCGCGCGCGGTTCCGAACCAGGGATTGGAGAACTTCCAAGCCGCGAAAGTGTCATTAGCGCCGCTGCCCTGCACATCGGCCTCGGCGCCGTAGACAAACTGGCCGCTCTGCCAATTGTAACCGACCTGGCCGCCGCCCAAGATCCCGCTCGGATTAACGCCGGTATTCGTCACCTTACCCCAGCCATAGCCGAGGTTGAGGCCGGCATAGAAGCCGCTCCAGTTGTAGAGACTGGACGGCGCCGGATTGTAATAAGGGGCCGTGCCGCGCGGGAGATCGGCGGCGAGGGCCGCGCCTGATGCAACCGCCACGGCTGCGACGGTTGCCGCGAAAATCGTTTTTTTCATCGCATCCTCCACGATTCTCGATCGCGCCTAAGCTATTGGCGGAGATCGAGACTTCGTGAGGATTTATCGATCATTTTAAGTTAAGCGGTCATGAATTGTTCAGTAAACAGCCCTTGTTAACCCTAAAGAATTGTTAGCGCTGCGCTGTTCTACGCCCAGATTTGCCGCGTTCGCCCGGCTAACATTCACTTATTCGGCCCAGTGCACCGATGTTCTCGCGGCAGAGCACCGGATGGCCGCGACAATTGCTCTGGCGTATGACAGGCCGCATGGATGAGGCGGGATGGCGAACGACAAGACACAGCCGCGCGCGGCGCTGATCACCGGGGCGGGGCGCCGCATCGGCCGCGCCATTGCGTTGATGCTGGCGCAAGCCGGCTACGCCGTGGTGCTGCACGCCCAGCGCTCGCGCGCCGAAGCGGAAAAGCTCGCAAGCCAGATCGTGGGAGCGCGCGGCCAGGTGCGCGTGGTACTGGCCGATCTGGCCGATGCCGACGACGTGCGCAAGCTCGTGCCGGCGGCGGCGTTCGGGCCGCTCACACTGTTGGTCAACAACGCCAGCCAATTCGACGAAGACGAGATCGGCAGCCTCGAGCGCACGCGCTTCGAGCGCACGATGGCCGTCAATCTGACCGCACCCGTGTTTCTGGCGCAGGCCTTCGCCGCACAGGCGCCAGAAGGTGCCGACGCCTCGATTGTCAATATCGTCGACCAGCGCGTGCTCAAGCCGACACCGCGCTTTTTCTCCTACACCTTGAGCAAGAGCGCGCTGGCGAGCGCGACCGTCACGCTGGCGCAGGCGCTGGCGCCGAAGCTGCGCGTCAATGCGGTGGCGCCCGGCCCGACGCTGCCGAGCCCGCGCCAGTCGGCCGCGCAATTCGCCGTCCAGGCGGCGGCGGTGCCGCTCAAGCGCGGGCCTTCGCCCGACGACATCGCGGCGGCGGTCGTCTATCTCGCGCAGGCCAAGAGTGTCACCGGCACGGTGATCGCGGTCGACGGCGGCCAGCATTTGGCCTGGCGCACCGCCGACAGCGACGGCGCCGAATAGCGGGCGAGCAACGCCCGCCGCCGTCTTGCGGAAGGCCTGAGATAAAGCCGATGATGCGAGCGGCCGCCGAACAATAAAAAGCTCGTCGGGAGGAAAAGAATGGGCCGCAAGATTGCCTTTGTCGGAGCGGGTGCGGTCGGTGGATATGCCGGTGCCCATATGGTGCAGGCCGGCGAGGATGTGACGTTCATCGATCCGTGGCCCGCGCATGTCGAGCATATGCGCCAGCACGGCCTGCGCGTGACGCACGCCATGAAGGAGCCGGAATTCACCGTGCCGGTGCGGGCGCTGCACGTGACCGACGCGCAGCAACTCGCCAAGGAGAAGCCGGTCGACATCGCCTTCGTGTGCATGAAGTCGTACGACACGGCCTGGGCGGCGACGCTGATCCGGCAATATCTGGCGTCCGACGGCTACGTGGTCTCGTTGCAGAACTGCATGAATGAAGAAACGATCGCCGGCATCGTCGGCTGGGGCAAGACGCTTGGTTGCATCGCGAGCAGTATCACCGTCAATCTGCCGGAGCCCGGCCACGTTCACCGCGGCGCCGCCAAGCACGGCGCGGTGCACACCGTATTTCGCGCCGGCGAGGTGCACGGCCGCATCACGCAACGCGCGCAGGAGATTTGCCGTCTGGTCGCCTATGCCGACAGCGCCAAGGTGACTAACAATCTTTGGGGCGAGCGGTGGTCGAAGCTGGTCGCCAACGCCATGCAGAACGGGCTCTCGGCCTGCACGGGCCTCGGCGGCGGCGACATGCTGAAGAATGATCCGATCCGGCGTTTCGCGATGCGTCTCGGCAGCGAAGCGGTTCGCGTCGGACAAGCGCACGGCTATCAACTGGAGGAGATCCTGCATTTGCCTCCCGAAACGATCGCGCGCGCCGGCGAAGGAGATGCGGAAGCCGCCCGTGCGTGCGACGAGCAGCGTTTCAAGGACGCAAGCCGCACCGCATCCGAGCAGCGCCCCTCGATGGGTCAGGACATGCAGAAGGGCCGGCGCACCGAGATCGAATTCCTCAACGGCCTGATTGTGCGCGAGGGTGAAAAGGTCGGGCTCGCCTGCCGCGCCAACGCGGCGCTGACCGATATCGTCAAGCGCGTCGAGCGCGGCGAGCTCAAGCCCGATCCACGGCACATTACAGAGCTCCGGCTGAACTGAGCCGAGGGGCCATAAGATCCTCGGGAAGTCCACCCCACTTCCATCTTGCGGAAGGGCCGGAAAACAGGCGAATATGTTAGCGGCCGCCGCACAATAAAAAACGATAGGTGGCCCCAGGGAGGGCTCATGGTTTTTGCACGCGCGTTCGCGGCAGCGCTTTTTGCCGCATGTCTTTTGGCAACCGGCGCCGCTTCGGCGCAGCCCTATCCCAACCGTAACATCACCCTGCTGGTGCCGTTCCCGCCCGGCGGCGCGACCGATACGATCGCGCGCATTCTGCAGGACCCCATGCAGAATGCGCTGGGGCAGACGATCGTGATCGAAAACGTCGGCGGCGCCGGCGGCATGATCTGCGCCGCCCGCGCGGCGCGTGCCGATGCCGACGGCTACACGTTCATGATCCATCAGGTGGCGCTGGCGGCCGGCATGTCGCTTTATCCGAACCTCACCTTCGATGCGGTCAAGGATTTCGCCCCCATCGGCCTCATCAACACCGCCGCTTCGGCCCTTGCGGCGCCCGCGAGCCTGCCGCCGAAGAATTTCAAAGAGCTGCTGGCCTGGATGAAAGAGCCCGGACACACCACCAAAATCGGGCATCCCGGCGTCGGCTCATACGGTCATTTGGCCGGCGTGTTGATCGCCCAGGAGTTCGGCGTGAAAGCCACCCAAGTTCCCTATCGCGGCGCCGGTCCGGCGCTCGTCGACCTGTTGTCGGGCCAAGTGGATCTGGAGTCGCAATCGGCCATCGTTTCGGGGCCTTTGATCAAATCCGGCAAGCTCAAAGCCTACGCCATCATCGGCCGCAAGCGGTTCGCCGGCTTGCCGGATCTGCCGACGTTGGGTGAGCTCGGCTACAAGAAACTCAACATCGATTTCTGGCACATGCTGCTGGCGCCCGCTGGCACGCCGCGTCCGATCATCGACAAGCTGAACACCGCGCTGCGCGCGGCGCTCGCCGATCCCAAGGTGCAGAAGAGCTTTGCCGAGGGCGGCATGGACTTATTCCCAGCCGGTGAGGAAACGCCGGAGGCCGCAAGTGCGTTGCTTAAGCGCGAGATCAAGCTCTGGGGCGATGTGATCCGCGCCAACAAGATCGCGGCGGCCAAGTAGCGATCCTCGCCAGCCGTCGTTGGAGAAGAATCGGCCCGGCGGCTCAAGCCGCCGGCGCCACTTTTTCGTTTGTTCCGGATTCCGGAATAAGCGCGGCGGCTTTGAGGCCTTGCTGCACCTTCGGCACCGTGACCTTGACGTCGGTGATCGGCAGGCCATGCGTCGGCGCGATGGTCTTGACGCCGAGCCGTTCGATGAGTTGGTCGAGCCGGTCGCAATACACGTTCATATCCGCGAACTTGGTCCAGAACAGCGCCAGGTCCGCGAAGGTCGACGACACGTCCGGTAAATCGAGCGACACCGCTTCCTCGGCGACCAGGCCGCAGTGACCGTCCGCGTGATAGTGGCTGTAGGCGAAACCGTCGCCCGGGAACAGCACGCGCTCGCGGGTGTCGAAAGCCCACCAGGTGGTGCGCAGGTCGCGGATCACCGGCTCGACTACCTTCAGCGTCCTGCCGCCGAGGTCGATCTCGTCGTCTTCCTTCATCCACCGCATGCGGTGTTCGTATTGCGGGAAGGCGAGGTGATAGTCGCTCACGTCGCCGCACAGGACGGCTTCGGGATAGGTTTTGAGGACGCGGCCGAGGCCGCCGCAATGCGGCGTCTCCTGGTGGGTGACGAACAGATATTTCAGCGGCGGCGCGCCATTGGCGAACAGCTCATTCAGATGCCGTTCGATGACCGGAAAATCCTTCGGATGGCCGGTCTCGACCAGGCATGACGCACTCTCGCCGGCGACCAGGAAGGCGGCGTTGTAGCCGTGATAAATCTTGCCCTTGTGACGCTGCACCAGGCAGTCGCCGATCCAGAACACACCGGGCGCGATCTCGCGGGGCATTTTGTGCGGCATGGCTCAGCGCTCTTCGTCGCGGGTGACATAGCGCGACACCGCCACGCGCTTGTCGCAGGCCTTGAGAAACTCGTCGAGCATCCGGTAATGCCGCGCCACGACCTTGCGGCCGCGCAGGATGCAGCCGTAGCCGGGCGCGATGGTCTCGATGTCGTGTTTGTCGAAAATATCGCCGATGCCCCGCCGCATCGTGTCGGTCGACACGCCTTCCAGCCACCAATAGCGCGTGTTCAACATGAACGAGCGAATGTCGCGCGCCGACGTCAAGTCACCGTCTGCCTCGGTCACGATCCACGGCCCGATCTCGCGGTCGCGCCAGACGTGGGTGAACATATCGGATGAGAACAAGGTGCGGCT
>DAIMKK010000140.1:5311-7067 GCA_036721745.1 Pseudolabrys sp.
CGCCTTCCAGCCACCAATAGCGCGTGTTCAACATGAACGAGCGAATATCGTGCGCCGACGTCAAGTCACCGTCTGTCGAATTATTGTCAGTTTCTTGCACGATCCATGGTCCGGTCTCGCGGTCGCGCCAGATGTGGGTGAACATATCGGATGAGAACAAGGTGCGGCTCGCGCGGTCGTACAGCCAGCGCGTGGCGATCAGGCGGATCGGCGCCTGCATGACGTCGATCGCACGGCCGCCTCTGCCGAGTTCAATCGTGTCGGCCCGGGTCACGGCGGTGACCTTCATGGCATCCAGGATGCTGCGGCCGTTCGCCGTGGCGCCGAAGTCGAACCACAGAGCCGCGTCGGGGTTGCTGGTGTAACATTGATCGATGTTGAAATGGGCCGCGAAGCTCTCGACATTATTGATCGACATGAATTCGTTGAGCCGCAGCGGGAACATCGACAGCGGCAGCCCGGGCGCTATCAGACGTTCGATTTGCGAGCGGATCACCGGCTCATCCTTGCCGAAGCCGGTGTCGATCAGCATCGCGGCGTCGCTCTGCTTCAGCAGGTAGCAGTTCGCCACCGAAAAGCCCCGGGCGCTCGCCGGATAGGAACTGACACGGCCGTCGAGCGCGAAGGGATTTTGCAAGGCGTAGAGTTTATCGTCCGCAAGCGATGCGATGCCGCCGGTAAAGCCCTGCGGCTCGCGGGCGTTCAAAGGCGTTTCCTTGGGCGCGTCTTTGGCTAAGACGGACATTATGAGTGGAGCTTATCGGGCCTTTCACAGGCACGGCAATCCCTATCGACTGTGGACGTTCGATCATGGGATAACGGCAGCGACCGAAAGACGAGGTGTGTCATGGCAGTTCGTCGGATCGACCATGTCCTGATTGCAATGCCGGCGGGGCGCGAGGAAGAGGCGCGCGCGTTTTACAGCGGCATGCTGGGTTTTGCGGAAAAAACCAAGCCGCCGCAGCTGGCCGCGCGAGGCGGCTGCTGGTTTGAAAGCGGCGCGGTGACGGTGCATCTCGGGGTCGAAAAGAACTTCGTCGCGGCGCGCAAGGCTCATCCAGCTTTCATCGTCGACGGCCTGGCCGATCTCGAAACGAAATTGAAACAGGCCGGCTACAAGGTGACCCAAGACGAGCCGATCGTCGGCTGCGACCGGCGGCACGTGGAAGATCCATTCGGTAACAGGATCGAGTTGATCGAGCCTTTATGAGTGTACGCCCTAGTTTCTAATGAACGGCACGCCCAAAGACATCGACCCGGCAAGCGAGCTCCGCGAAGAGGACGAGGAGCCGACGCTGCCCGAGCTGGAGCCGGCCGAGGCGTCAGCCGGCACGCTGGCGGCCGGCCGCGCCGCGATCTTGCGCGCGGTCAAGCACGCGCCGTCGCGGCCCGGCGTCTACCGCATGATCGACGCCAAGGGCGAAGTGCTATACGTCGGCAAGGCCAAGAACATCAAGAAGCGGGTGACCGCCTATACGCGGCCGACCGGGCACGACAGCCGCATCGTGCGCATGATCTCCGGCACGGTGACGATGGAATTCGTCACTACCAAAACCGAGACCGAAGCGCTGCTGCTGGAAGCCAATTTGATCAAGCGGCTGCGCCCGCGCTTCAACGTGCTACTGCGCGACGACAAGTCGTTTCCGTTTATTCTGATCACGTCCGACCACTGGGCGCCGCAGATCCTCAAGCATCGCGGCGCACGCACGCGGGCAGGCCACTACTACGGACCGTTCGCCAATGCCGGCGCGGTCAA
>DAIMKK010000141.1:0-7059 GCA_036721745.1 Pseudolabrys sp.
GTCCAAGGGCGTGCGCTCGGCTTCGGTTGCGCGCTTGCGACTGCCTGCGACATTACGATCGCCGCGGATAATGCTCGATTTCGGCTGCCGGAACTTGAAAAGAACTTGCCGCCAACGCTCGCCATCTCCGCGATGATGGCGCGCGTTCACCGTAAGGCGTTGACCTGGATGGTGTATTCGATGGATGAAATCGACGCGCGCACAGCCTGGGATGTAGGGATAGTCAGCAAGGTCGTTGCTGCGGACCGAATTGGCGGAAGCGTTGCCGAACTCACCGCATTGCTCACCGCCCGGTCACGGGAGGCGCTTGTCGCGGTCAAAGATTACCTGCGTTCCGCTCCGATGATGGACCCTCGCGGGGCCGCGGACTATGCCGGCAATCTTTTATGCGCCGTTTTGTCTTCCGCGGGCCGCTGACGTTGATGTAGATCAACCAGCGGCGACGGGTATTCGGTAGTGAAGCGCCGATAGATCACTTCTCGGCTGCTGCTTCGACCCTCGTTACGCAGCAGTCCAGACAAGACTAGTTAGAGCTTATGCTTATCGCGTCCGCCCCATTGGTTCCGCGTCCCTCGCGCGAGGAGACCGAAGCCGCCGTTCGCACGCTTATTGCGTATATCGGCGACGACCCGAACCGTGAAGGATTGCGCGATACGCCCAAGCGGGTGATCGACGCGTTCGGTGAAATCTACCGGGGATACCGTCAATCGCCTGCCGAGGTGCTTGATCGCACGTTTACCGAGACTGCTGGCTATGACGATTTCGTGCTGGTGAAGGACATAACCTTCAATTCGCATTGCGAACACCACATGATGCCGTTCTTCGGCAAGGTCCACATCGCCTACAGGCCGGTGGATCGTGTGGTCGGACTGTCCAAGCTCGCGCGGCTGGTCGATACGTTCGCCCTGCGTCTGCAGACCCAGGAAAATCTTACGTCGCAGATTGCAGTATCCATCGATAAGATTCTTAAGCCTCGCGGCGTCGCCGTAATGATCGAAGCCGAACATATCTGCATGTCAATACGCGGGGTCGAGAGGCTCGGCAGCAAGACCATTACGACGCATTTCGAGGGCACGTTCCGAGAAAATGCGAGCGATCAGGCCCGATTCATGATGTTGCTGGGCGGCAGCCAGCGATAAACTTCGCGATGTCGACGTTATAGTTCGAATCCAGGCTGGCGATTGGGTCAATTGCTCTTTGGATGATCTTGCCGCACAGGTCTCCACACGACAGACGTTGAGCGATATAAAATGAGTCCGAACCTCAGCCTCGAGATTGGTTCCTTTCTCGCAGCACACCACGTGATGTCGCTCGCGACATGTGGTGCGGCCGGCGCGCATGCGGCGAATTTGTTTTACGCGTGCGATGGGTTGGCGCTCATCTGGGTTTCGGAGCCGGATACGCAGCATTCCCGAAACATCGATACGGACCCGCGTGTGGCTGCCACGGTAGCGCCCGATTATTCGGATTTTGCGGTCGTTCGGGGCGTGCAGATCGCTGGTGCGGCCCGCCGGATCTTGGCGGCGGATGAACGAATGCGGCACCTTGCAAAACTTGAAGCGCGCTATCCATTCCTGCGGCAACTCGCGGCCGGGCCGCCGAAATTACATGAAGTCTATGCGCGGACGGCCGTCTACCGATTGCAGCCGGCTCGTATTGTACTGATCGACAATACAAAGGGCTTTGGCCACAAGGAGACGCTCGAAATTTCGGCGTAGTTGGTCGGGACTTTAGGGAATTCCTAAAAGTGGCGCGCGGCTCGGCAATGACACTGTGACCGTGTTCGAGGTGGCGTCGCCATACCCGGCGGCACCGTAGGCGCACACGTGATAGCGATAGGGCATGCCCGCCAGCAGGCCATGATCCTCCCAGCGTGTCACCTTGACGGCGTCCGCGATCTCGACATTGCCGAGCGGGTCGGTCCGGCAGACGTCGTAGCGGGCGGCGCCGGCCGCCTTATTCCACTTAAGCATGACTTTGCCGTCGCCCATTGTCGCCGTCAGGTTGGCGCTTTCCGCGCTCCAGCGCGGCGCTTCGGTTGAGCGATCGTCCGCCGGTGCCTGCAACGAGCCTTGCGGCCAAAGCGCACAAATGACGCGGGTGTGCGTGCCATCAAGATGTTTGCAGACGTTGCAATAGTCGCATTTCACGATGCGATCGAATTCGCCGCGACGGACCTTGTTCGGCCAATCGGGGTCGGCCAGGAGACCGCGTGCGATGCCGACGATATCGACCGCACCGGTTGCCACCAGCCGCTCAGCGTCGTCGGGATTGGAGATTTTGCCGGCGGTCGCGACCGGAGTATCGAAACCATGCGCCCTGATGAAGGTTTTGATCTCCGCCGAAAAATGCGCATGCGGAACTGCCGGATACCAGTCGCCCGGCATGCAGCGATCGCCCGAATAGCCGGTGTAGGGGTAGGGCACCTGTCCGGGCGCGTGAATGGCGTCTTCGAACTTGCCGCCGACGGATAATGACAGATATGCCGCGCCAAGTTGAGCTAGCCGCAGGCCGATGAGCTTGGCGTCGTTGACGGTGTATCCATCCTTGATGAATTCGTCGGCCAGGAAACGAACTCCGACGGGAAAGTCGTCGCCGACTTTTTGTCGGATATTTCCGAAAATCCTTTCGATCAAATGCAGCCGGCCTTCCAGCGTTTCGCCGCCGTAGTCGTCCATGCGCGGGTTTGCGCGCGACAGAAACGAGGCCAGCGTATAAGCGTGCGCCGAGTGCAGCTCGGCGCCGTCGAAACCGGCGGCGCGCGCCCGCGCTACCGCGTCGCCGAATTCATCGATGATGCGTTCGATCTCGGCCATCGACAGCATATCGATCGTCTGCCGCCAGCCCGATTTGGCCACTTTCATGAAGTGGATGATCTGCGGAACCACCTTGGAGTCCGATGCGTCATGGATGCGCCGAACGAGATCGGCGAGGCCCGGCACGAACCGGTCGTCGCTGATGCGTAGCAGCGGACCAGATTTGGCGGTATGGACCGCCATGGCCTCGATCACGATGAGACCTGCGCCGCCCTGCGCGTAACGGATATAGCGATCGCTTATATCCTTATTGACCAGGCCATCCTCGCCGGACAACCGCGTCACCATCGCCGGCACCATCACGCGATTGGGAATGGTCATTCCGCCGAGGTTCAAGGGTTCGAATAATTTCATGGCAAGGAGTCCTCAAACATGCACATTCGCGGCCGTATCCGCGGCAACTTGACGTAGTTCGCGGCGCAAAATTTTTCCGGCCGGACTGATCGGAAACTCTCTCACGATGGTGAGCCGCTCGGGCAATTTGAATTTCGCAATGTCGCGGCCCAATAAGAAGCTCTTGATCTCGTCGAGGTCGATTGTCTCGCCCGCAACGGGAATAACGAAGGCGCAGGCTTTTTCGCCGAAGGTCGCATCGGGCATTGCCACCACGCAGACATTCTTGATTTTGGGATGGCCCAAAATGTAATTTTCGACTTCCTCGCAACTGATCTTTTCACCGCCACGATTGATGATGTCCTTCAGGCGCCCCTCGACAAAGAGGTTGCCGTCAACACGGCGCACCATGTCGCCCATGCGGTAGTAGCCGTCGCCGGTGAAAGCGGTGCGGTTTTTCTCCGGAGCGTTATAGTAGCCGCGGATAGTATAGGGGCCGCGGCAGATTAACTCGCCAATCGCGCCATCGGGAACGTCATTGCCACGCTCGTCGACAATGCGGATTTCATCGGCCGGCGATATTGGCCGTCCGGAACTGGTGAAGCGAATTTCGGCCGGATCGTCGAGACGGGTCATGTTCAGCAAACCCTCGCCGGTGCCGAAGCTCTCCTGAAACATACAGCCAAATCGCTGCTCGACCCGGCGGCGAAGTTCTGGCGCGAGCTTGGCGCCGCCGTTCATCACCACGCGTAAGCTGGAAAGATCACGGTCTCGGGGGAGATCGGCGTTTAGCCAGTTGACGATCAGCGGAACCGCGGCGGAGATGACCGTGACCCGCTCGGCTTCGATCAGCTGCGCGACCGTTTCGATGCCGGCATCCGTCGCGATCACGGCGGTGCCGCCGTGTACTAGCGCGCCGAGCACGCCGGGACAGCCTAGCGTGTAATTGTGTGCCATTGGCAGCAGAGCGAGGAACACGGTCGCGGCGTTGAAGCCGGCGGCCTCTCCGCATTGCCGGCAATTGTAGACGTAGTCATTGTGCGTTCGTGGGATGAGCTTAGGCAGGCCTGTGGTTCCACCCGATAGCAACATCAGCGCCACTTCATCGGACGCCGGAGCGAATGCGGCGAGAGTCTCGGCGGGCTCGCCGCCGTCATGCGCGAGCAGGTCGCTTAATGAAATTTGACCGGAACCGGGTGTCCCGAGCACAAGCACGTTGCGCAGCGACGGCGCCAGGCCGCACATTTCCGCAGCGAGCGACCGATAATCGTAGCCGCGCCAGACGTCCGGCACGACGTAGCCCGCCGCTTTGGTGTGGGCGAAAATGTGCGAGATTTCTTCGCGTCGATGCGCCGGCAGCGCCAGTACCGGGATCACGCCAATGCTCAACATGGCAAAAAACGCGACCACAAACTCGATCGAGTTGGGCAGCTGGAACACCACACGATCGAGTGGCTTAAAGCCAAGTTCGAACAGGCGGCCGGCCAACCGGTCGATTGCGATGCGGAGCTCCGCATAACTGAGGCGCCGCGCGCCGTGCACCAATGCAGTACGGTCCGGCGAAGCGGCGACCGAACGAAGCAACATGTCGTAGAGCGTCAGGTCAGCCCAATAGCCTTGCCGCCGGTAATGGCGAGCCAATTCCTCGGGCCAGGCTGTGCATCCTTGTAGCATTTACCGGCTGGCTTCCCCGAGCCGTATGACGGCGCAATCAGTGATTTTCCTTCAATTTGGTAATTGGGTTTGTCAAAAATGACCTTGACCATCGTCAAGGGCTCTTCGCCGGCCCGCTAGAAAAGTCGTGAGCGATTTAAGCGGCGCGATGCGCTTTGCGTCCTTTCAGTAATACATCGACATTGCCGGATAGAATTTTCTCACCGACCGGCCCGAGTTTGCGAATATCAGCGACGAAATCACGCACCGCCTCACGTCCACGGATCTCCTGCGGATAGTCGGTCGCGAAGACCAGGCGTTCGGCCGGAATCTCCACTAACGCCGTCTTGACGCTGCCGATGGCGCCACAGAAGCCGGCGGTGTCGAACATGAAATTATTGCGCAGGTAATAGTCGAAGTCCTTCTCGCAGGTGCGGCCATGCTTGGCATTGCCGCGCAAGCCCCAGAAATCCTTGTCCTGATAGCTGCGAATGCGACCGAGCATGGATGCGATGCCGCCGCCGAGGTGCGCCATATGGACCATGAGGGACGGATGGCGGTCGAACACGCCGCCGTTGATCAGCCTGATCGTCGCCATGATCAGCGAGAATTCACGCCCGACCGAGCGCGCCGTGTCGTAGGCATCAAACTGCTGCGGAAAATTCAGTTTCAACGCCGGGTGCACGAAAACAAATAGCCCGAGTTTGACGGCTTCCGCCCAGAACGGCTCGTATTCCGGGGAATCCAGAAACAGCCCGTCGGCCTCCGACGTGATGACCACGCCCGGGAAGCCGAGCTCATGCACGCAGCGCGCCAGTTCCTTGAATGCCGGGGCGCCGCCCAGCGGATGCGCATGGGCGGCACCGATGAAGCGCCCCGGGTAGTTGCGCTCGGCTTGCTTGGCCTTGTCATTGACCAACTTTGACCGCTCGAGATCGGCGCACATCGCGGAAGCGCTGGTCAGGAAGGCAGCATCGATGCCGGCCATGTCCATCATGCGAATATGCTCATCGAGATCGTAGAGCATTTTGTGCGACGTGTAGCTCGGCGCGCCGGTTTCATCGAACGCGATGATCAGCTTGTCGCCTAAATCCTCCTTGAACAATTCGCGCGGCGTGAAGTGATGCTGGAAATCGACGATCATTGGCATTTCCTCTGTACAACGATGCGAAAAGCGTTCGCAGTTATTGGGCTTTGATGCCAGCGGCCTTCACGAGCGCCGCGTTTTGCTCAAGTTCCTTGCGGACATAGCCATCAAACTGGGCCGGTGTCATGGGCATTGGCTGGACGCCTAGTTTCATCAGTCTTTCCGTCACGCCCGGATCGTGCAGCGCTTTGGTAATCTCCTGATAAAGCCGCTGGATGATAGCGGGCGGAGTTTTGGCGGGCGCGAACACCCCAAACCAAAAATTATACTCGGAGTTCGGAAATCCGGCTTCGGTGGTGGTCGGGACATTGGGCAATTCCGGCGAGCGGTGCATGCTGCTCACCGCCAGCGCCGTGAGCTTGCCGTCGCGAATGAGAGAAAGCGCAGGCAACAGCGGACAGAAATAAAAGTCGACCCGCCCGGTCATGACGTCGGTCAGTCCTGCCGGCGAGCCTTTATAAGGTATCGGCTGTGCTTCGAAGCCCGCGGCTTGAAGAAATAGTACCGAATTAAGATGGGCCGCGCTGCCTTCGCCGATGGTGACATAATTCATCGATCCATGCCGCGCGCGAGCCGCAGTGACAAACTCGCCGAGTGTCTTGGTTCCTTTATTTGGATCGACAACCAATACGTTGGCCATATTGGCCAAGGGGGTTACGGCCGCGAGGTCTTGCAACGGATCATAGGGGAGGTTCGCAACGGTCGACGGCACGATGGTATAGGCTGAAGAAGCGACCAGGATCGTATAGCCATCGGGTTCGGCTTTAGCCACGGCGGCTGTGCCAATCGTGCTCGATGCTCCCGGACGATTTTCGACAATAATTGGCTGACCCAGCCGTTCCTGGACCTTGGCAAAAATTGTGCGTGGAATGATATCGGTCGCACTGCCGGGACTGTAGGGGACGATCACCCGGATCGTCTTGGTCGGCCAACTCTGCGCCCATGATGGGGTGCCGAAGCTCATCAACAACAGTGCAACCGTGCAAAGCCACCGTTTCGACATTTTAGCCTCCATTTAGAGTCGAGCGTTGATTTTATTATTACTCCAATTTTCACAGATTCATCGTTCGCCCAAAAGTTTCGATCCAAAGAACATCGGTGACAAGGCGC
>DAIMKK010000142.1:0-5903 GCA_036721745.1 Pseudolabrys sp.
GCGGTCGAGACGTCGGCATCGACGCGTCCGCCATATTTGTCCTGGCCTACGCGTCGATGCCGATCGAACCTTCCGCCAGCAGGCGCGTCGCGCGCGGCCAGCGCCTTTACCCGCTCATCCTCGCAACGCGCGTGCAGTTCCGGCGCGTCGATGCCGCGCAGTCGCACCCGCGTGGTGACGTCCATGCCGGGCCAGATGCGCACCCGCGCCTCGAACGTGTCGCCGTCGATCACGCGCACGACTTCGGCCGGATGACCACTGCGCAGCGCCGACGCAGGCCGAAGCCCACGCGTCTGGGTCGCTGCGACGGCATCCCCGCGACTAGCACCCACTGGCGCGATCAGCGCGCCCGCAGTCAGCCCGGCGGCGAAAGTGGCGATCACCAGCAGCAGCGCGCCGCTGCGTTGCGGCATGGCGAAGGATTTTATTACTATGAACATAGTCCTATCTTGCCGCCGGCGATCGATTCGCGCAAGTACAATCTAGGATAGTATTATATTTTAGTTACTAGCATTCCGTGCTCGGCCTCCCCGCTTAAACCTGTGTGTTGTTGAGGTTTTCTCGTTTCCCTTCGCGCCCCAGCCACAATTCGTGGCAATGATCGGGACATGGCGCGCCCGCGCACCTCCCCCCAGCCGGAAGTCCCCGGCCTCGCCGCCCGAAGGATCGCCGCCGACATTCTCGACGGCGTCCTGCGGCGGAAGATCGCGCTCGACGAGCAGCTGTCGGGCAAGACCGCGCATCCCGGCCTCGCTACCCTCGCCGACCGCGACCGCGCTTTGATGCGCCGGCTCACCGCCACCGTGCTGCGGCGTCTTGGTACCCTCCACCACCTGCTCGGTGGATTTCTCGACAAGGGCTTTCCGTCGGAAGCGCCGCGCGTGGAAACCATTCTGCTGATCGGCGCCGCGCAAATCCTCTGGCTCGAGGTGCCCGATCATGCGGCGGTCGATCTGTCGGTACGCCTGGCGCAGGCCGACCGCCGCGCGGCGCGCTATGCCGGGCTGATCAACGCGGTGCTGCGCCGCGTGACGCAGAGCAAGACGGCGGCGCTCGCTAATAACGCGATCCGCGACACGCCGAAATGGCTGGTGGTTCGTTGGACCAAGCGCTATGGCGCCGAGACGGCGCGCGCGATCGCCCAAGCCAACGGCCATGAGCCCGCGCTCGATCTCACCGTCAAATACGATGCCGAGTCCTGGGCCGAGCGCCTGCGCGGGCGCGTGTTGCCGACCGGAACTGTGCGCACCTTCGCGCAGGGCGCGATATCGCTGCTGCCGGGCTTCAGCGAAGGCGCCTGGTGGGTGCAGGACGCCGCCGCCTCGCTGCCCGCCCGCTTGCTCGGCGACGTAAGCGGCAAAGCGGTCGCCGATCTGTGCGCGGCGCCCGGCGGCAAGACCGCGCAGCTCGCGTTCGCCGGCGCACACGTCACCGCGGTTGATCGCTCGCCAGCGCGACTCAACCGCCTGCGCGAAAATCTGGCGCGGCTTGCGCTACAAGCCGAGATCGTCGCCGCCGATGCGTTGGAATGGCAACCTCAATCGTCCATTGCCGGTCTGTTCGATGCCGTGCTGCTCGATGCGCCCTGCTCCTCGACCGGCACCATCCGCCGCCACCCCGACGTACCTTGGCTCAAGAGCGAAGCCGACATCGTCGCGCTGACATCCTTGCAGCAACGGCTGCTTGACCGCGCGATCGATCTGCTCAAGCCCGGCGCCACGCTTGTTTATTGCGTCTGCTCACTGGAACCGGAGGAAGCCGAGGACCAGATTGCGGCGCTGCTGGCGCGCGACTTACGCGTCGCCCGCGCGCCTGTTGCAACGCAAGAGGTCGCCGGCCACGCCGAATTTCTCACCACGGACGGCGACCTACGCACTTTGCCGCCGCAACTGCCCGACCCCGATCCGCGTTGGGGCGGGCTCGATGGATTCTATGCCGCCCGGCTCATCCGCAAACCCTAGCGGCGGACCGCCATATTGGACCTTTGACGACCCTTCGCTATCGTGTGGATTGTGCGCGAGAATCGGGCCGCGCCACAGGGGACGAGCGCCTTCATGATGCGGGTTATGGTCGCGGAGCGGGCCAGGCTCTCCGTGCTTATCGGGCGCCGCGCAATCCGCAGCCTGCTCGGCCGCATCAATACGCATTCGCTGCTGCGCTGGCGGTTCGGCTCAGCCAAGACCGACCGGCTGGCGATCGCGCCGCAGGACTTGCGCACCGCCGACGCCACTCGCGCCAGCGAAATCTATGCCGGCCGCTTTGCCTTCGCCGGCAAGGTGGTGATCTGCGACCGCCGTTCTCCCTTCGAGATGACGCCGCCGTCCGACGAATGGGCGGTGATGCTGCTCTCCTTCTCCTGGCTGCGTCATCTGCGCGCCGCCGACAGCGCAATCACCCGCGCCAATGCGCGCGCGCTGATCGACGACTGGATCAACCTGCAAGGCAGCTGGCATCCGATCGGCTGGCGCGTCGATATTCTCTCGCGCCGCATTGTCTGCTGGCTCAGCCAGGCGCCATTCGTATTGCAGGACGCCGATGCGCGCTTCTACCGCCGCTTCCTGCGCAGCCTGTCGCGGCAAGTGCGCTGTCTACGGCGTTCGCTGAAACAGTCGCGCGACGGGTTGCCGCGGTTGCAGGCGGTGATCGCGCTCAATTATGCGACGCTGTGCATGCAGGGGCAGTCTGGCAATCTGCGCGGCAATGCGCGCCGCCTGATCGAGGAACTGCGTCGCCAGATTCTGCCCGACGGCGGACATATCAGCCGCAATCCCGGCGCGCTGATCGAACTGCTGGTGGACCTGCTACCGCTGCGCCAATTGTTCTCCGCGCGCCACTTGCAGCCGCCGCAGGCGCTCAATAACGCCATCGACCGCATGATGCCGATGCTGCGTTTTTTCCGCCACGACGACGGCAATTTCGCGCAATTCAACGGCATGGGTCCGACGCCGGTCGATCTGCTCGCCACGGTGCTCGCCTACGACGACGCCCGCGGCGCCCCGGTGGCGAATGCGCCGCATTCCGGCTACCAGCGCATCGACGCCAGATCCACCGCCTTGCTGATGGATACCGGCCGGCCGCCGCCGCTGGCCTTGAGCCAGGAGGCGCATGCCGGCTGTCTGTCGTTCGAGCTATCGTGGAATCTGCACCGGCTGGTGGTCAATTGCGGGTTGCCGGCGGTGAACAAGGAAAACTGGCGGCAGGTGGCGCGCGCCACAGCGGCGCATTCCACCGTAACGATCAACGACGCGTCCTCGTGCCGTTTCGTCGAATCCAGCCGATTGCGGCGGCTGCTATTTGGCTCGCCGATCGTCAGCGGGCCGCGCGACGTGCGGGTGACGCGCGAAGATACAGCCGAAGGCACGAATCTAACCGCCTCGCACGACGGCTACGCCGACGCTTTCAACGTGATCCACCACCGCGCGCTGCGGCTTGGCGCCGACGGCCGCACGCTTGATGGCGAGGACAGCTTCACGCCGGCCGCCGGCGCCGCGCTGCCGGAAGGCAAGCCCGATGAATTCGCCATCCGCTTTCACCTGCATCCGTCGATCAAGGCTAACCGGCTGGCCGACGGCCGCGGCGTGATCCTGCTGCTGCCGGACCACGAGCTGTGGACGTTCTTCAGCTATGGCGAACCCGTGCAGATTGAGGAAAGCGTCTATCTCTCCGCCTCGGACGGTCCGCGCCGCGCCGTGCAGATCGTGATTTACGGCCACGCCCATAGCGAGCCCAAGGCGCGCTGGAGGTTCAGTCACACCCCACCGGCGCCTCACGGTACCCGCCCCGAGCGGGCGGACGAGCCGGAATTACCGCTTTGACTGGCGATCCTTGTGGATGCTCCGGTGAACGCGAGCCGGGACGCATACACTTTCGCCCGCTTCATGTGCTAGCTCCTCGCTTATGACCAGCCACCCGCGCCGTATTGCCCGCGCTTTGTTGTCGGTATCCGACAAAGCCGGCCTCACCGATTTCGCCAAGGCCCTTGCCGGCTACGGCGTCGAATTGATCTCCACCGGCGGCACCGCCAAGGCGCTGAAAGATGCCGGGCTCAAGGTGATCGACGTCGCCGAGCTGACCGGCTTTCCCGAGATGATGGACGGCCGGGTCAAGACGCTGCACCCGAAAGTGCATGGCGGCCTGTTGGCGATCCGCTCCAATAAGGAGCACGCCGCGGCGATGGACAGACACGGCATCAAGCCGATCGATCTGCTGGTGGTGAACCTCTACCCGTTCGAAGCCACCGTTGCCAAAGGCGCCGCGTTCGACGACTGCATCGAGAACATCGATATCGGCGGCCCGGCCATGATCCGCGCCGCCGCCAAAAACCACGCCGATGTGACCGTGGTTGTCGAACCAACCGACTATGAGAAGGTGCTGGCTGAACTGACGCTGCACAACGGCATGACGTCACTCGAGCTACGCCAGAAGCTGGCGGCGAAAGCTTACGCGCGCACCGCGGCCTACGACGCGGCGATTTCCAACTGGTTCGTCGACGTTCTGCACGACAGCGCACCCGACTACCGCGCCTTCGGCGGAAAACTGATCCAGTCATTGCGCTATGGCGAGAATCCGCACCAGAACGCGGCCTTCTATCGCGCGCCCGGCGACCGCTTTGGTGTGGCGTCGTCGCGGCAGATGCAGGGCAAGGAACTGTCTTACAACAACATCAACGACACCGACGCAGCCTATGAATGCGTCGCCGAGTTCGATGCCAAGCGCACCGCGGCTTGCGTGATCGTCAAGCATGCCAACCCGTGCGGCGTGGCAGAGGGCATCAGCCTGGTCGATGCCTATCGCAAGGCGCTGGCTTGCGATTCTACTTCGGCCTTCGGCGGCATCGTTGCGCTCAACCGCAAGCTCGATGCCGAGGCGGCGAAGGCGATTACCGAGATTTTCACCGAGGTGATCATCGCGCCGGACGCCACCGACGAGGCGATCAAGATCGTTGCGGCGAAAAAGAATCTGCGCCTGCTGCTGGCCGGCGGCCTGCCTGATCCGCGCGCTTCTGGACTGACGGCAAAGACCGTCGCCGGCGGCTTGCTGGTGCAGTCGCGCGACAACGCGGTGGTCGATGAGATGCAATTGAAGACGGTCACCAAGCGAGCGCCGAGCGAGGTCGAGCTCAACGACTTGCGCTTTGCCTTCCGCGTCGCCAAGCACGTGAAGTCGAACACCATCGTCTATGCCAAGGGCCTGGCCACCGTCGGCATTGGCGCCGGACAAATGAGCCGCGTCGATGCCGCGCGCATCGCCGCGCGCAAGGCGGAAGACGCCGCCAAGGAATTGAAATTGCCCGCTCCTCAGACCAAGGGTTCGGTCGTCGCCTCCGATGCATTCTTTCCGTTTGCGGATGGTTTGTTAGTTGCGATCGAAGCCGGCGCCACCGCGGTTATCCAGCCCGGCGGCTCCATGCGCGACGACGAAGTGATCAAGGCCGCCGACGACCACAATGTCGCGATGGTGTTCACCGGGACAAGGCATTTCCGCCATTGATGCTTCTTATCCCTCCCCTGAAAGGGGAGGGATAATGAAGATTTGAACCAACGGTTTCGCCACCGCGACCGATACACAGCGAATGCGGCCTACGGGCATCAATCGGTTCATGGACGCGGTCACCTGAAGGGAATAGCTTTGGCTATTTTCAACTCTGGGAGGAAGCAATGTCACGCAATTTTCTGGTGACGGCTGTGGCGACCGTATCTCTGGTTGCTTTCAGTGCCTCTGGTTTTGCGGAGGAAGTGATTAAAGGCAGCAAATCGGATACTAGCGACCGCATGGGTGGAGGCGGCGGTGCGAAGGGGGCCGGTGGCGTTGCCAAGACGAAAACCGTCAAGCGCAGCAAATCGAACGGCAGCGAGCGCATGGGTGGCGGTGGCGGTGTGCGCAGTGGTGGAGGAGCCCCCGCC
>DAIMKK010000142.1:5913-7055 GCA_036721745.1 Pseudolabrys sp.
TTCGCCTGATACAGCTGCCCCCACCCCGGCGCTTCGCGCCGACCCTCCCCACAAGGGGGAGGGTAAAGAGAACTACTGTCGTGCCAGATCGCCCAGCAAACTCGCCGCCACCGACAGCTTCGACAGCGTGAGCCCGGAGCCCGCGATCTCGTGGATCGCGGAACGAATCCGTTCGACTTCCGTCCGCCGCGGCTTGATCCATTCCTCCACCGCGCCGGCGCCGGCCATCCCATTGCCGACCATCGCGGCGGTCAGCCGCCGCTCAGCGTCGCCAATCGAATCGAGCGCGCGGTCGAGCGCCAGGCGATCGAAATAATCCGACACCACGATGCCCGGCACCGCGCCGATCACGCGGTCGAGTTGGAAGAAGGCCTCGGTGGCGAAATAGGTCGCGGTTACCTCGCCCACCGGCTTCTTGCTCTGGTCCGCCACCTGCACGATGTCGGGCGCGGCCTTCAATACGCCGAGGCTGGCAATGCGGCGCGCCAGCGCCTCCGGCACGCCTGCCTTCGTGAGTTCCACTACCGCTAAGTCGCGCGCGGCCAAAGCAGGCTTCGACAGCGCGCTATCAAGCGCGGCCGCGACCTGCGCGATGCCGTCGTGGTAATGCGCGATGATCTTTTCCAGCCCCTGCTTGAGATCGGCGTTGCGCAAGAACCAGACCAACCGGTCGAGCAACAAATTCTGCGCGGCGGCATAAAGACCGAGCTGGGTCTCGCCCGAGACCTTGTTGTCGAGCGCGTCGATCTCGCCGTTGAGCGCGATCAGATCGTAGCTGTTGCGCACAGCGGCGAAAGCAGCGGCAATCGCTGCCGGCGCCGCGCCGGTCTGGTCGGCAATGCGCACGATCAGCGTGGCGCCGCCGCGGTTGATCATCGAGTTCGTGAGCTGCGTGGCGATGATCTCGCGCCGCAGCCGGTGCGCGTGCAGCGCGTCGTCGTAGCGCTCCGACATTTCTTTGGGGAAATAGCGCTCGAGCTCGCGCCCGAGATAGGGATCGTCCGGCACCGCGCTATCGAGCAACTCGCTATAGAGCGAGAGCTTGGCATAGGCGAGCAGCACCGCCAGTTCCGGCCGCGTCAGCGCCAGATTGCGCTTGCGGCGATCGAGGATCGCCATTTCGTCGGGCAGGAATTCCACCG
>DAIMKK010000143.1:0-7040 GCA_036721745.1 Pseudolabrys sp.
TTTGTGCGGCATGCTCGTTTCTCCGCGCTAATGCACCGCCGCGCCGGCGCGCGGCGTGATGGCGCCGCGATGGCGGATCACTTGCCCGGCAAGTCTGTGCGCAGCCTGTGCTGCTTCGAGCGGCTCGCTCCCGGAAAGTCGCGCGGCGAGATAGCCGGCGTTGAAACCGTCGCCGGCGGCCGTCGCGTCGACCGGCACCACGACTTCCGGCACAGGCACGGCGTCGCGCGCACCGGCCGCCGCGACCAGCGCGCTGTTCGGCCCGTTCTTCACCACGATTTCATTGACGCCAAAGGCCTGCAGCCGTTCGATGGTTGCCTCGGGCGAGGGATCGCCCCACAGCACCGCTTCGTCATCATAGGCCGGCAGCGCGATGTCGACGCGCTTGAGCGCTTCCGCGAATACCGTACGCGTGCGCGAGAGATCGCCGTGCCAGCCGCGCGGGCGAAAATTCCCGTCGAAGGCGATTCTGGCGCCGTTGCCGCGCGCGAGTTCGATCGCCGCCAGAAACCGACCCAGCCCAACGTTCGAATAAAGCGAAAGCGTGATGCCGGTGAAATAGATCAGCCGCGCATTAACCAGGCCTTCCGCCACGGCGCTCCACTGCGGCAGCTCGAACAGTTCGCGCGCCGGCGCCGCCTCGCGCCAATAATGCACGCGCCGCTCGCCCTTGTTGTCGGCGTCGACCAAAGCCAGGGCCGGCAGTCGGCCGGCCACGCGCAATATCAGGTCGGTGCCGATGCCTTCGGCTTGCGCGAGCGACACGATCGCGTCGGAAAACGGATCGTCGCCGAGCGCGCTGGCGAATGCGACAGGTAAACCGGCGCGGGCCAGGTAGATCGCGGTGTTGAAGGTGTCGCCGGAGCTTGCCAGCGCGAAACGGCCGTCGGCGCCGCGGGCGAGTTCGACAATCGCCTCGCCGATGCAGATTGCGCGTTTGGCCGGGTCAGTCATGCCCGTTATTTAGCGCGTCCGCATGCGACTGTCTTGCCCGCAGTGCCGGCAGGCCGAGGCAGGCGAAATAGCCGAGCGCGCTGAGCACGGCGATGCAGAAGCTGACCGGCCAATCGGTGTGATAGGCAAGCGTGAGGCCGAGCCAGGCCTCGCCCAAGGCCAGCGCTGCCGACAGCAGCAGTCCGCTCCACAACCCAGTGGTCACGCGCTGCGCGGCGGCGGGCGGGCCGACCATCAGCGTGAACACCAGCAGCACGCCGACGATCTGCGCGCATTCCGAGACCGCCAGCGCGACGATCGCCAGAAAGGCGGTGGACACAAAGCGCAGCGGGACGCCTTTGGCTTCCGCGAGTTCGGGCTGCAACGTCGAGAAAATTAGCGGCCGCATGATCGCCCCGAGCGCGAGCAGCGTGATGGCGCCTAGCACGGCCAGCGTCGCGATCATCTCGCGGTCGACCGCCAGCACGTTGCCGAACAGGATGGCGGTCGCCTGCGTTGCGAACGACGTATAATAATGCAGGAACAGCAGACCGAAGCCGAGTGCCAGCGACAGCACGACGCCGATCGCCACGTCGCGGTTGCTGATGCGCTCGCTCAACGCGCCCATCACGATGCCGGCGGCAAGCGTGAAGCCGAGCAGGCCCCAGAGCGGCGCGAGCCCGATCAAGCCTGCGCCGGTCGCCCCGGCAAAACCGATATGGGAGAGCGCGTGGCCGGCGAAAGTCTGCCCGCGCATCACCAGGAAATAGCCGACAATGCCCGACACCGCCGCCACCATGCCGGCGGCGGCGAAAGCATTGTTCATGAATTCGTACTGGAACATGTCAGTGATGATGCTCGTGGCCGCCATGATCGTGTTGATGGTCGGAAACCTCCACGTCGCGCCCGCGCGACATGACGAAGATGTGGCCCTCGGCGCGCACCACCTGGATGTCGGTGCCGTAAAGCCGCGATAGCACCGGCGCGGTGATCACTTCGTCCACGGTGCCGAGCACCGCCTGGCCGTTGCCGAGATAGAGCACGCGGTCGAGCGTGCCGAGCAATTGATTGAGCTCGTGCGCGCTGAATAAAACGGTAATCCCGCGCTCGCGGCAGACCTTGCGCACCACGTCGATCGCCACTTCCTGGTGACGGTGGTCGAGGCTGATCAGCGGCTCGTCGAGCAGCAGCAGTTTCGGCGATCCGATCAGCGCCTGCGCCAACAATAAGCGTTGACGCTCGCCGCCCGACATGGCGGACAGCGGACGCATCGCCAGATCGCGCGCGCCGACCGAATCGAGCGTCTGCTCGATCATGCTGCGGTCGCGGCGGCTGAGCGACGGCACGCCCCAGCGTTCCCCATTGAGCGAACTTGCGATGAAATCGAGCCCGCGCACCCGCAAGTCCGGCAGCACGGTGCGCACTTGCGGAAGGTACCCGATCGTTCGGTCGCCGCGCTGCGGCGCGTGGCCGAACACGCGGATCGTTCCCGCGCTCGGCGGCAGCAGGCCGAGGATGGCGCGCATCAGCGTGGTCTTGCCGGCGCCGTTGGGCCCGAGCACGCCGATGAATTCACCGGCGAGAATTGCGAGGCTTACATCAGACAGAACACTATGGCCCGCAATCCCGATGGTCGCGCGATCGAGCTCGACGACATTCATGAAGATGGGCCTGCCAGTGCCTTTTCCACATCGTTGAGCTGCATCAACATCCAGTCCTGATAGCTGAGGTTGGGCGGCGCTGTTTCGGTGATGCCGACCACCGGGATCTTGGCGGCGCGCGCCAGCTCGACCAGACGCTGCACGATCTTGTTGGAGGCCTGCTTATTGTAAAACATCACGTGGACCTTGTGCTCTTTCAGATCCTGTTCGAAAGCGGCGACGTCGCGTGCGCTCGGTTCGGTGTCGTTCATGATCGACAGCTGAAAACGCTCGTTGCCCATGGTCAGCCCGAGCGCTTGCGCCATATAGCCGAACACCGGCTCGCTGGCGGTCACCGGCGTGCCGGCATATTTGCCGCGGATGGCGGCGATCTTGTCGTTGATCGGCTTGAGCGATGCCTCGAAGCCGGCGAGCCGCGCATCGTAGTCCTTGCTATGCGTGCGGTCCGCCTTGGCGAGATCGGCGTCGAGCAAGCGCGCGACGGCGACCATGATCGACGGGTCGTACCACAGATGCGGGTTGTCGCCCGCTTTGTGGCGCGTGAGCGCGGCCACGTTGATCGTGAGGCGCCCCGGCCGTGGCGCCGCGCTCAACAGCTTCTCCATCCACGGGTCGTAATCGGCGCCGTTGACGATTGCGATCTGCGCGCCCGCGATCTGCTTGACGATGCCCGGTGTGGTCTCGAACAGATGCGGATCCTGATCCGGGTTGTTCATGATGCTGACGACCGCAACCCGGTCGCCGCCGATCTGGCGGGCGATATCGCCGTAGAAATTCTCCGCCGCCACCACGGCAATCTTGCCGTCGACGGCGCGCGCGGAAGGCGGCGCGGCAAAGGCGAGCAGGGCGGCGAGCACGAACCCGGCGATAGTCGTCATGATGGAAAAGCCTGCATGTTGCGCACGAACGCGGGACACCTGCGCGGCCAATATGTAACATTATAACATATCGGATGGCAAGGCCACGGCGATCCGCGCGGCGCCCATGAAGCCAGTCGGAAAGGGATTTTAATTGCACAGCTTTGAAATGTTATTGGCCTGCCCGTGTTCAACCTCTTAAAGCGACATTAATTTTCCCCGGGTAGCTCTATGGGTCGCAATTTGATGCTTGACCAATCGATTGCGTGGCCACGGCGGGAAGAATTTCCGCCGAATAGGGACTGGAAATGTCTCAAGCGTTGCAAATTATTGACGAGCTGGAAGTTGCGCTCAAAAGCAATTCGACCGAACGCCACCACGCAATCCTGAAAAACGTCACCGGTCTGTTCCTGGCCGGCTGCGACAAGATGACCGAGGAAATATCCGCGCTCTTCGACGACGTTATTATCCGCCTGGTCGATCACGTCGAAAGCCGCGCGCGGGTCGAGCTGAGCCTGGACGTCGCGCCGATCGCCAACGCTCCGCACAATGTTATTCATCGTCTTGCTTCCGACGACGATATCACCGTCGCCGGACCGGTGCTGGCGCAATCGCCACGGCTCACCGATCAGAATCTGCTCGAGATCGCTGAGAGCAAGGGCCAGTCGCATCTGAGCAAGATCGCCGAGCGCACGCAGCTCAGCCCGGTGGTCACCGACGTGCTGGTCGATCGCGGCGACCGCGACGTCGTCACCAAAGTCGCAGTCAATGTCGGCGCCCGCTTCTCGAAAACCGGCATGTCGATGCTGGCGATGCGCGCCAGCGGCGACACCGAGCTCACTCAGGCGATGACCCAGCGCCCCGACATCTCACCCGCGCTATTCAAGCGGTTGCTCAGCCACGCCACCGAAGAGGCGCGCCAGCGTATGCTGGAAGCGGCCGGGCCGAACGAGCGCGACGCCATCAACCGGGTGCTCACGCAGCTTGCCGATCAGGCCGGCAGCAGAATCATTTCGCAGAAGGAATACGTCGCGGCGCAGCGTCTGGTGCACTCCTTCAGCCAAGACACCGAGCAAACCCGCTCCACGGTGCTGCAATTTGCCGATGGCAACCGCATCGCCGAATTGGTCGCCGCGCTGTCGATTTTGAGCTGTGTTCCGATCGTGCTGGTCTCGCGGCTGATCTGCGACACTGAGCCGTTCGGTGCGATGGTGATGTGCAAGGCTATCGGGCTGGAATGGCACATCGCGCACTCGGTGCTGAACAATCTTCCCGGCATGAGCGACGACCGCGAGGAAAAGTTCGCCGAGATGGAAGAGCAGTACGAGCGCCTGTCGACCGAGTCGGCCGAGCGGCTGCTCGCCCATTGGCAAGCCTGCCAGGCGCGCCAGCAGTTGCCGAATTGACGCGCCGCGCATGGCTCGTCTGCAGAAACAGTCTGGCTGCGGCGGTTTCACTGGTAAATTGATAAGGTTGGACGTCAATCGCTAATCAAATTTCACGAATTTGCTGGTGCTTGTTTAACAATCCTACAGTGTTTTTCTTGTAAAATTCGCGTGACTGGAAACCCGGAACAAACGTCGATGTCAGCGCTTCAAAGTCAACGTCCGAAAAAATCCGTCTATACGCGGGGCGTGGTCACCTGCCGAAAATGCGCTGCCCCGATTTACGTCTACAGGATCAGCGCGATGCCCGACGAATTCTCGGTGCAATGTTCAAAATGCCGCGACCGCGGCATTTATCTCAAACGCGCGGTCGTCTTAGAGGAATTGCCCGAACGGCGCCGCAAGCCGCGCAAGTAGTGCGCCATTCGCCCGCGGCAAACGGACCCGGGTTGAAGTTTAAAACCTCGGGTGACACAGTCGGCCGGCCGGGGGAACCCATGGAGCAGGCCGCACTTTCATATTCCTTCAAGCCGCTGTCGCCGCACACCGGCGCCGAGATCCGCGGGTTGGACCTGCGCCGGCCGGTTGACGCAGCGACGCACGCAGCCCTCAACCGCGCCTTCGAAGATCATGCGGTGCTGGTCATCCGCGATCAGCAGCTGAGCGCGCCGGAATTTCTCAAGGCCATGCAAATTTTCGGAGAGATTTTCCCGCAGCATAATTCGCGCTTCCAGGTGCCGGAATGTCCGGCGATCCACTACATCTCCAACCAGGACAAACTTGAGGACGGCCGCGTCTACATCCCGGGCGAGGGCTATCACACCGATCACTCCAACGACGCCGAGCCGCCGAAGGCGACGGCGCTGCACGCGGTGAAACTGCCGAAGACCGGCGGCGACACCCAGTTCGTCAATATGAATGAAGCCTATGACGCGTTGCCGGAATCGACCAAAAAGAAAATCGACGCCCTGCAGGCGCGCCACGTCTACCAAAGCAAGCACAGCGCGCGGAAGCTTCCTCAGTTGCCGGGCGAGCGCAATACCATCGCGGCGAAATCGGTGTTGCATCCGCTGGTGCGCCGCCATCCGGCAAGCGGCCGCAAGGCGATCTACATCAATCCGATCCGTATCGAGGAAATCGTAGGCATGAACGACGCGGAGGCGTTGCCGCTGCTCGACGCGCTGCTTACGCATGCCACGCAGTCTCGGTTCGAATATCGGCACCAATGGCAGCCCGGCGACGTGGTGATCTGGGACAACCGCTGCCTTCTGCACAAGGCCAATGGCGACTATCCGGTCGAACAGGTGCGCTATCTTTACCGGATCATGCTCAAGGGCGAGCGGCCGGCATAGCCGAGGCGAATTCTGCGACACATCGCACGGGTCGCGATATCGCCACCGAATAGCCTCATAGTGGCGTCATTTTCGCGTGGTCAGTTCGACGCATGTCCCTCAGTACAAATGGAAATGACCTCATGAAAAAGAATTTGCTTATTAGCAGCGCGTTTCTCGCAGTGCTTGTCATGCCGCTCGCCGCACAGGCGCAAGGCGTGCCCGGCGGCGCGACCCACGGCTTCTATGAAGGCAACCGCATCGCCGGCCCGGTCGGCGCCGTGGTTGGCACCGCGGTCGGCGGCGTGATCGGAGGCGTCGAAGGCGTACTCGGCGTCGACCAGCCCTATTACGTGAGTGAGGGGCCGGCGGTCTCGCGGCACCATTGGCGCCGTCGGCATCATCATCACCATATGTGATCGGCGCGCGATAAGTCTGCTATCTGATTGCGATCGAATGCCCGGCGCTCGCGCCGGGCATTTCGTTTTGATGGTGAGCCTCAAGTCTGATCGCCGTATCGCTCCTTGACCGCGGCCGCGATAAAGGCTTTGCGGCCCTGCCGGTCCGGCGTCGTGCTATGCGCGGCGCACCAAATCGGGAATGTCACTGGATCGATGCGCACCCGCATCACCGGGTGACCGTAGGCCTTGAGACCCTTCTCCATCTCCTCGGCCATCTTCAGCCACTGTTTATAGTCGCGCGGCAGCATGTCGCCGTCGTCGAAGATTTTCAGCAACGCGGGATAGTCGGCCTGCTCGATCCAAAAGACGCCGACGGCGGGGAGCGGCTTTTCTTCGGAAGGGATCATGTGGATGAGACTAGCACTACTTTGGCAGATTTATTCATGCGGCGGCTCGGTGCCGATCCATTTTC
>DAIMKK010000144.1:0-6981 GCA_036721745.1 Pseudolabrys sp.
CTCGCGAGGGCCGTGGAGACGCTAGCGGTCAGGGCGGTCAACAGCACGAGCATACGGATCATTATCGGCCTCCTTGATTTTAATCGCCATTCGCGCACGGGCGCGATGGCCAGCGTCCCCAGACAAGACTCGCCATTTCGTTGCACGTTGTCGCATTGCGTCCGAATCCTTAGCCAATCATTGATTAGCATACCGCGCCATGGTTGGCCCGCCGCCTAATCGTCATTGCGCGGCTTGCCCATGAGGACCGGCTGGAACAATACTGCCGCCGCGAGCGTACACATCAGCGATAGCGCTAACAATTTGCCCATGCTGGCGGTTCCCGGGTGGCTGGAGAACCACAGGCTGCCGAATGCGGTGGCGGTGGTAAGTGCGCTGAAGAACACGGCGCGCGTGAGGCTGGTCTGCAACAGGTTCGTCTGTCCCTCGCGCCATGCCATGATGTAATAAATCTTGAAGGCGACGCCGACGCCGAGCAGCAGCGGCAGCGCGATAATATTGGCAAAATTGAGCGGAAGATCGATCAATACGCAGATTTCCAGCGTCACGACGCCCGCCAAAATCAGCGGAATGATTGTCAGCAGCACATCGCCGATTCGCCGGAGCACAAGCCATAACAGGATCGCGATCGACAGCAGCGCCCACAGGCCGGCCACGACAAAGGCGCGCACGATCGTATGACCCGCTTCCAGAATCGAGATCGGTCCTTCAGTGGCACTCGGCTCGACCGCAAGCACGGCGCGTGCAAACTGACGCATCGCCGCGTTGTCGCTGGGATTGTCCTTGGGCGCGACCTCCACGCGCGCGCGCCCGTCCGACGCCATCCAGTCGCTAACGAGATCGGCCGGCAACGACTTCTGCGTCACCGGCTGCGCCTGAAGCGACGCATGCAGGCTGCCCAATGCCGTCTTCAAGGGCTGGATGAACGCGGTCTCAGCTTTTGCGCGCAACTCCTGGCTCGCGCCGGCGACCGATGTGAGCGCCGCAGATAATCGCTTGGCCGCGCTCGCGCCGGAGCCCTTTTGATCGCCGACGGCTTCGATGAGCCGGTCGGCACCCTCCTTGAGCGCATCGACGTTTTCCGCGTCGGTCGGCGGCTGCAACGCGTTCTTCGGGTCGAAGGCGCCCGCGAGCTTCTTTGCCGCGTCGCGAATGAGCGGCAATTTTTCCTGCTGGCCATCGGGGATAAAGCTCGCGAGCGTCATCGCTCGCGAGACCTCCGGCAGCTTCGACAGGCGGCCGGCAATGGCGCGGCCATCGCTGAGCGAGGGCGCCAATATCTCGACGGCATTCGTATTGGTGTTGGGGTCGCGGCTGAGATCAAGATAGGTCGCAATCGATTCCGATTTTGGATCGCGCAAATTGATCGGGTTGAAGTCAAAACTGAGCCAATAGAGCAGCGGCAGGCCGGCGATCACCACGATGGCGGTGCCGGCGATGATCGGAATACGGTTGCGCTCAAGAAAACTATCGACCGGCGCCAGCGCGGAAAATCCGAGTTCTTCCGGCTCGCCCGGCGGTTTGAGCAAGCGGATCAACGCCGGCAGGATCGTGACGCTGGTTGCGAAAGCGATCAGCATGCCGAAACCGGCGATCAGGCCCAATTCGGACACACCGCGATAATCGGTGGGCAGAAACGAGAGAAAACCGGCGGCGGTCGCGCCCGCGGCCAGCGTCAGCGGCGCGCCGACATGCCGGCCGGCCGCGAGCACGGCGCTCCGGAGATCGTCGTGTTCATGGCGCTCCGCGCGGTAGCGCACGCTGTATTGAATCCCGAAATCGACGCCGATGCCGACGAACAGCACGGCGAAATAGACCGAGATTAGGTTCAATGTGCCGACCATCAGGAGGCCGAGCGCGGCCGTCATAGCGAGGCCGATGAACAGGTTGACGAATACCGCAAAGATCAGCCGCGCCGAGCGCAGCGCCAGCCACAGGATGATGAGCACGATGACGACGGTGATGAGACCGTTGCGCACGGCGCCTTCCTTGATGGTGGCGAATTCCTCGTCCGCCATCGCCACCGGTCCGGTGAGCCGGACGGTCGCCCGGAATCTCGGAGCGATCTCAGCCGCAGCACGGCGGATGGCGTCGGTGGCGGCATGACCGGGCTCCAATGCGCTGTAGTCGAGCACCGGGCGCACCACGATAAAACCGCGCAACTCGCTTGGTTGCGCCGGACGGCCCCCGACCAGAACGCGCCAGGAGAAGCTCGCCGGTTGGCCCTTGATCACCGTTTCCAAGGTGTCGGAGGCCATGTTGAAGACGCGCGTGAAGTCGTCGAGATTGACGCGTTTGGACTGGATCCCGATCAGGCCGTCCTCGAGCGCGCTGACGAGCCCACGCAGGCTCGGATCGATCGCGAGATCGTTAATGAGCGGCTCCGCCTGAACGAGGGGCGCAAGGCTGCGCTTGAGTTCCTCCGGCGGCTGGAACAGGAGCCCATTGCGGGCAAAAAACTCGCCGCCGCCGGGCTGGGTCACCGCGCGGATACGGTCCTTGTTTTCGGCCAACGCCTGCGTCAGCGCCGCCGTCGCCTCGCCGGTCAGTTCCGGTGTCGGCGCCTCGACGACGACGAAAATCTGCTGGAACCGGCGGAACGTCTGCTCGAAAGTAAGTTCCCGCTTGCGCCAACCCAAATCGGACGAGAGCAGCGTGCTGATGTCCGAGTTGATGGCAAAATGGCGCGCGACATAGACGCCGGATGCCGAAGCTAGCACCAAACCAGCTGCGACGACGCCCCAAGCATAGCGTGTGCAAAAGTCGATGACGCGAACAATGATAGATGTGAGCATGGAGTGGAAGTCACCCGATCGCCCGATCGCATTTCATGTAAACGGCGGCGGCACGCACGACGCCGGAGATCGAACGCAAACAGGCCGGAGCCTATCCCGCGGCGGCCGTTACCTTTGACTGAGCGTGCTTTGCTTCTGAAGGGTCGTCCCCGGCCGCGGACTTGGCCGCATGGATCTCATTCAGCATCTTGTCGACGTGGTGGGAAAAGACGTATTGCGCCGGCCGCTGCTGCGTGAGCGAGATTTCCGGCGCCATGGGTCCCGCCGTGCGCACGCCGCGCAAGGCGGTCCACATAGCGCTGAATGGATTGCTGAATAACGCGTGCGCCGCGGTCGGCTCGTAGCCGCAATGGGCCATGCAATTGGCACACTTCTCGTACCGGCCTGTTCCATAGGAATCCCAGTCGGTGGTCTCCATCAGCTCCTTGTAGGTCTTGGCGTAACCTTCGCCGAGCAGATAGCAGGGCTTTTGCCACCCAAACAAGTTGCGCGTCGGCATCCCCCACGGCGTGCAGTGGTATTCCCGATTGCCAGCGAGGAAATCGAGGAACAGGCTCGAATGCATCAGGTCCCACTTCTTGCCCTTGCCCAAAGCGAACACCCGGCGGAACAGTTCCTTGGTCTTGCGGCGATTGAGGAAGTGATCCTGGTCGGGCGCGCGCTCATAGGCATAGCCGGGCGAGATCGATACACCGACGCCGAGCGCCTTCGCCTGATCGAGAAACGCAGCAATGTCCTCGGCGGCGTGCCCATCGAAGATCGTGGCGTTGACGTTGACGGTGAAGCCTTTGGCCTTCGCCGCCTTGACGGCCCGCACCGCAATCTCAAATACGCCCTTCTGCGAAACCGACTTGTCGTGATGTTCCTCAAGTCCATCGAGATGGACCGAAAAGAACAAATACGGAGAAGGTTCGAACAGGTGCAACTTCTTCTCGAGCAACAGCGCGTTGGTGCAAAGCGAGACGAATTTCTTACGCGCGATGATGCCTTTGACGATCTCACCGATCTCGCGATGGATCAGCGGTTCGCCGCCTGGGATAGCCACCATCGGCGCGCCGCATTCATCGACCGCATCGAGACAGTCTTTGACCGACATACGCTGGTTTAGGATCGGGTCAGGATAATCGATCTTTCCGCAGCCGACGCAGGCCAGATTGCAGCGGAACAACGGCTCCAGCATCAGAACGAGCGGATAGCGTTTGCGTCCCATGATCCTCTGCTTGAGAAGATAGGATGCGATGCTAATTTCTTTGAAATAGGGAATTGTCATAATTCGTTGATTCTCGCTCGAACTGTTGCGCACGGCGCAACGTGTGGAAGGAACGGCGCCGATTATACGGACGCCAATTCTGCGGGTAGCCGAAACTCGATCGTCTCCTTTCGGCCATCTAAGACGGAAACTTCGACAGGACCAAGGCGGGCCAAGGCTTCGATGACGCCCTCGACCAGAACCTCCGGCGCCGAGGCGCCGGCGGTGAGACCGACGGTGCGCGCGTTCTGCACCCATTCCGGCTGCAGCTCGCTGCTGTCGGCAATTAGATAGCTCGGGATGCCCGTCTCCAGCCCGATCTCGCGCAGGCGATTGGAATTCGAGCTGTTTTTCGCACCGACCACCAGAATGACGTCGACCTGCCGGCTCAGCTCGCGCACCGCCGCCTGGCGATTCTGCGTCGCGTAACAGATATCCCTCATTTCGGGCCCGACGATGTCGCTGAAGCGCTGTTCCAGCTTTGCGATGATTCCCCTGGTGTCGTCCACGCTCAGCGTGGTCTGGGTTATATAGGCAACCGGGGCATCGGCTGGGATATCGAGCTTTTCGACGTCTTCTTCGGTCTGCACCAGCACCACCGGCCCGGAAATTTGTCCTACCGTGCCTTCGACCTCTGGGTGGCCGGCGTGGCCGATCAGAATGAGGGTGCGCCCCTGCGCGACATAGCGCTTGCCTTGGTTGTGGACCTTGGTGACCAGCGGGCAAGTGGCGTTGAGCACGGGAAGGCCACGTCCTGCCGCTTCCTCCTCGACGCTGCGGGCAACGCCGTGGGCGCTGAAGATGGTCACCGCGTTTTCCGGTATCTCGGACACCGTCTCAACGAAGCGTGCGCCCTTGGCCTTGAGACTGTCGACCACGTGCTTGTTGTGCACGATTTCGTGGCGCACGTAGACCGGCGCGCCGTACTTTTGCAGCGCACGCTCGACGATCTCGATCGCACGCACCACCCCCGCGCAAAAGCCGCGGGGCTGCGCCAGGACGATCCGCATGGGCAATTTCTGGCTCATCGGTTTCTCCGCCGGATCCAATCGGTCATGCGAGGCCGAGCTTGAGTGTCTCGGCAGCTGCATCCCTGCCGAGGGCCTCGAAGGCCTTGGCGACGATGCCGCGGGCGTCCAAGCCTGCCTTGGCGTACATCGCGGCCGGGGTGTCCTGGTCGAGGAAGAGGTCCGGCAGCACCATGCAGCGGACCTTCAGCCCAGCGTCGAGCATGCCATGCTCGGCCAGCGTTTGCAGCACATGCGCGCCGAAGCCGCCAATGGCGCCTTCCTCGATGGTGAGCAGAACCTCATGCTCGCGCGCCAGGCGCAGCAGCAGGTCGACGTCGAGCGGCTTGGCAAATCTGGCATCGGCCACCGTGGTCGACAGTCCGAGCGCGGCCAACTCGTCGGCCGCCTTCAGGCATTCGCCCAGGCGTGCCCCATAGGAGAACAGCGCTACTTTATGGCCCTCGCGCAAGATGCGGCCCTTGCCGATCTCGAGCGCCTTGCCTTCCGCCGGCATCGGCACGCCCAGCCCCTCGCCGCGCGGATAGCGCAGCGCCGAGGGACGGTCGTTAATGGCCACTTGCGTCGCCACCATGTGCACCAGCTCGGCCTCGTCGGCCGCCGCCATCAGCACAAAGCCCGGCAGGCAGCCGAGATAGGCGACGTCAAAGGCCCCGGCATGGGTCGGCCCGTCGGCCCCGACTAATCCTGCGCGGTCGATGGCAAAGCGCACCGGCAGCCGCTGGATGGCGATGTCGTGCACCACCTGGTCGTAGGCGCGCTGCAGGAAGGTCGAATAGATGGTGGCGAACGGCTTGAAGCCTTCGCTCGCCAGCCCGCCGGCAAAGGTCACCGCGTGCTGCTCGGCAATGCCGACGTCGAAGCAGCGCTTGGGGAACTCCTTCTCGAACATGTCGAGCCCGGTGCCCGACGGCATCGCCGCCGTGATGGCGATGATCTTGTCGTCCTTGCGCGCCTCTTTGATCAGGCTCTCGCCGAACACCTTGGTATATTGCGGCGCGCCGCCCTTCGACTTGGCCTGCGCACCCGTGGCCACGTCGAACTTGACCACCCCGTGATACTTGTCGGCCGAGGTCTCCGCCGGGGCGTAGCCTTTGCCCTTCTGCGTCACCACGTGCACCAAAATCGGCCCGATCTCGGCGTCGCGCACGTTGCGTAAGACCGGCAGCAGGTGGTCGAGATTGTGCCCGTCGATCGGCCCGACGTAATAAAAGCCGAGTTCCTCGAATAACGTTCCACCGGTGACGTAAGTGCGCGCGTGCTCGACCGCCCGCGTGATGGCGCGGTCCAGGCGTTTGGGCAGATGCCGGGTGAGCTGTTTGCCGACGTCGCGCAGCTTCAGATACATGTGGCCGGAGCCGAGCCGCGCCAGATAGGCCGACATCGCGCCAACCGGCGGCGCAATCGACATGTCGTTGTCGTTGAGGATCACGATCAGCCGCTCGCTGCGGGCGCCGGCATTGTTCATCGCCTCATAGGCCATGCCCGCCGACATGGCGCCGTCGCCGATCACGGCGATCACGTTGTTCTTCTTGCCGGCCAGATCGCGCGCCACCGCCATGCCCAATCCGGCCGAGATCGACGTCGAGGAATGCGCCGCCCCGAACGGGTCGTATTCGCTCTCCGCGCGCTTGGTGAAGCCGGACAAGCCGCCGCCCTGCCGTAACGTGCGAATGCGGTCGCGCCGGCCGGTCAGAATCTTGTGCGGGTAGGCCTGATGCCCGACGTCCCAGATCAGCCGGTCGACCGGCGTATCGAACACGTGATGCAGCGCCACCGTGAGTTCCACCACGCCAAGCCCGGCCCCCAGATGCCCGCCGGTCGCCGCCACCGCGTTGATCGTCTCGTAACGCAGCTCGTCGGCTACCTCGCGCAACTGCTCCGCCGACAGGTTCTTCAGGTCGCGCGG
>DAIMKK010000145.1:0-6932 GCA_036721745.1 Pseudolabrys sp.
AAGTGCGCGCCCGAGCAGCGCTTGCAACCATCCCCAATGGGAGCTACAGCTTCGTCGACTACATGGAAGACGACCTGGTTTCTGACGTACCGGTGCGTCTGGCGGTGACCATGGTCGCCGACGCAGGCAATCTGCACCTGGATTTCACCGGTACCGATCCGCAATCGACCGGGCCGATCAATTGGCCTGCCGATTACGCCGGCGGCGCCTTCCTGATCAAATGGATCGCGCCGATCCTGCGCAACCTTGCCGATACACCCGAACGCGCGGCCGAAATCCACGTCAACGAAGGCGTCTGCGAGATATTCGATATCGTGTTTCCGCCTAAGGGCACGTTGATCACACCAGAATGGCCGGCCGCGACAAACGCACGCTCGTTCGTGCTGCTGCGTTGCCTCGGTTTGCTGGCTGGCGTAGTCGCGCAAGCGGTCGACGGTCGCATGCCGGCGGACCAGGAAACCATTCGCTATACCGGATTTTTCGGGAACGATGCTGATGGCAAGCCTTTTCTATCCCGAGAGGTTCTCGGCGGCGGGTCCGGCGGGCGCAGTTATGCCGATGGCAACGACGCGATCCATATCGTTCCGGACTCGCGCAACCAGCCGGCGGAGTTTACCGAGACGCGCTTTCCTTTGTTGGTTGAGAAACTTGCGCTCCGGACTGACTCCGGCGGCGCCGGTAGGCGGCGCGGCGGGCTGGGCTACGAAAAGCACTATCGCGCGCTGGTCGATTGCCGCACCATCGTCACCGCCGATCGGGTACGGCTTGGCTGCTATGGCCTGAACGGCGGCAAGGCCGGCCAGCCATTTTGCGTCACAGTCGACGCCGAAGGCAGGCCCCGTCACCTCGGCGGCCTTGTCGATGGGGAGCCCGTGCTTGCGGGACAGGTGGTTCGCGTGGTGACGACCGGCGGCGGCGGCTGGGGCGATCCGCTCGACCGTGAGCCGGAGTTCGTGCAGCGCGATGTGATCGAAGGTAAGGTTTCGGCTGAAGCGGCGCGCCAGGACTACGGCGTCGTGCTTCAGGAGCCAGACAATCAAGTGGACGCGGCTGCTACAACCACGCTACGCGACAAGATGCACGCGGGCCGCGCCGCACGGTCTGCGATGATCGACCGCGGGCCAGGCTTCGAAATGATGTTACGTGGGGAAGCCAAATTGCGAATGCGGAGTGGAGTTTAGGAATGGCGATTGAAGTTGCGAAAATCGAACTGAAGAACGTCAAGGATGCCTCCGGCCTTGACGAACGGATTGCGGCCGGACAGTTCACGGCCGACGAGGTTGTCGCCGTCATCGGCAAGACCGAGGGCAACGGCGGCGTGAACGATTTCACCCGAATCCTCGCCGACGAGGCTTACCGGCGCGTGCTGGTGAAGCGCGGCACGCGCAGCGAGGCGGACGTTGCAAAAATCCCGATGGTGTGGTCAGGCGGCTGCGACGGCGTGATTACGCCGCATGCGACCGTGTTCGCCGAGAATGGGAAGACCGGCCCGCAATCAAAATCGCGACTGGCCATAGGCACCGCGATGAGCGTCGAGCTTCTGCCGGAGGACATCGGCCGCCCCACAATGGTGAAAAAAGTTGCAGACGCAGTGAAGGCCGCCATGCGCGACGCCGGCATCACCGATTCGAAGGATGTCCACTACGTACAGACCAAGACACCGCTCTTGACCATCGATGCGGTGCTAGACGCCGAGAAGCGCGGCCATGAGGTTGCCTGTGAAGTGCACGACTCGATGGGAGTGTCGAACGGTACAACGGCCCTCGGGATCGCGGTGGCGCTCGGCGAAATCAAGATGCCAAAGGCCGAGCAGATCTGCAAAGACCTGGATCTTTATTCGTCGGTTGCATCATGCTCATCCGGCGTCGAACTGACGCAGGCGCAGATCGTTCTTCTGGGCAACAAGCCAGGTGCCGGCGGGCGCTATCGCATCGGCCATGCGGTGATGCGTGACGCGCTCGATATGGATGGCATATACGATGCAATCCGCGATGCCGGCTTGGAGCTTCCCGAGCGCCCGCGTTCCAGCGATCTAGGCGGACGCGTCGTCAACTGCTTCATTAAATGCGAGGCAGATCGGCGCGGGACGTTGCGCGGCCGACGTCAGATCATGCTCGACGATTCGGACGTCCATCACCACCGTCATTCGAAGGCTGCGGTGGGCGGCGTAGCGGCGGCGGCGATCGGCGATCCGGCCGTGTTCGTGTCGGTCGATGCGATGCACCAGGGTCCGCACGGCGGCGGTCCGGTGATCGCCATCGTTGACATGGGGGAATGAACCGCAGAGCGGCACGAAGCATGCTTTGCAATGTGAACGGGTACTTCATCGTCAGGATGGGAGCTCCAAGATGAGAAAGCATGCACGGAGAGTTGCAGGTTTCATCGCTGGTCTCGCGTTGGCTTTCGCCACGCTGCCGGCTTCTGCGCAGGACAAGGTCAAAGTCGGCGTCTTCCCAGTCAGCTCGTCACTGCCGTATTTTGTCGCGCTCGAGCTCGGCTACTTCAAGGAGCAGAACATCGAGCCAGAGATGGTGCGCCTGATCGGTGGGCCGCCGAATGTGGCTGCGATGATCACCAATCAGATCGATGCCGCCGCGGTGCTTGTCACAATCGAGGGCATGAACGCCAACATCAAGAAGCCGGGCGTTGCCATGTACATCTCGATCAACAGCCAGAACAAAACCTATCAGATGGAGCAATTCGTCATTCGCAAGGGGCTGGAGGCGAAAACGCTGGCCGACCTCAAGGGCAAGAAGATCATGTCCGCGCCTGGCCCCGCCAACGTGACGATGGCGAAGGCAGCTCTCGCGGCTGCTGGCCTCAAGGAGGGTGAATACACCCTCGACCAGCTCGACATGGGCCAGCACGTCAACGCCATGACGGCCGGCACGTTCGACGCAGGCTATACGCTTGAGCCGAACGCTTCAACGATGCGAAAGATGGGCGTCGCCACGACGCTCGAAGCCGGTGTCATCGCCCATTATGTGCTGGGAGATCCCAACGCCAATGCCTTCGTCGGCGGCGCCGCGCTGACGAGCGATTTCATCAAGAACCGGCCGGACGTGGCCAAGCGCTTCACCGCGGCATGGGAAAAGGCCGTGAAACTGATCAACGAGAACCCAGCCGAAGCGCGCAAGCACTTGGTCAAAAATACTTTCACACCAGACGACGTGGTCGATACCGTCCCGATGATCCGCTACTTCATGGCCAAGGACCTGACGGCCAAGGACAAGGCTGATTACCAAAAGTTTATCGACTTCTCGGTAAAGACTGGCACGCTCGAACAGCCGGTTGACGTCACCAAGTACCTGCAGGCGTTCTGAGCCCGAGCGCAGCATAGTAGGTGAGGAGGCCTTGAGCATGCGAACGGGCACGGGCGGCGTATCGGTCAGTGCGCCGTCCGTTACGCCGACGACCCTTCCACACGTCACCATTCGCGGGCTGGCCAAGCGCTTTGGCGGCGTCGTCGTCTACGACAAGTTTGATCTGGATATTCCGCGTGGAAAACTGATCTCGGTGTTTGGGCCAAATGGTTGCGGGAAGAGCACTTTGATCAACATGATCGCAGGTCTCATCCCGCCCGACGGCGGCGAGGTGTTGTTCGATGGCAAGCCGCTCCACGCCATCAAGTTCGGCTATGTGTTCCAGAACTATCGCGAGGCTCTTTTTCCTTGGCTGCGGTCTATCGACAACATCGAATATCCGCTCAAGCTGATGAAGCTGCCGAAGGCGGAGCGCCGCGCCCGTACCGAACGATTAATTGCCAGCCTTGGCGTCAAGATCGATCTCAATCGCTATCCTTACGAGCTTTCGGGCGGCCAGCAGCAGTTAGTCTCGATCATGCGGGCGCTCGTGGTCGAGCCGGAGATCCTGTTTCTCGACGAGCCGTTCTCCGCGCTCGATTACGAGATGACCCTGTTTATGCGCGAGCAGCTCCAGCGTGTCTTTGTCGAAACCGGCACGACCACGGTTCTTGTGTCGCACGACCTGGAGGAAGCCGTCTTTCTCGCGGACCACATTCTGTTGCTCTCGCGCGGGCCAGCGCTGGTGGCGGATTACGTATCTTACGACACCGTCCGCCCGCGCACCGATGCCACGCTCTCGGAAAACGAGTTCGTCAAGATCAAAGCGCATTGCCTTGAGGTCTTCCAACGCGAGGTGCGCAAAGGATGAAGCGCATCAATTTTGATCCTTATCTGCCGATGGTGGGCGTGATCGGCTTGATCGTACTCTGGTACGTTGCCGTATGGTGCCGGTTCGTCGATCCGGTCCTGTTACCGTCGCCGACCGACACGTTTGCTGCCTTGTACAAAGGCATGGCTGGCGGGCAACTCTGGTTCGATTTCTGGAAGACGGTGGAGCGCACGACAATGGCGACGTTGATCGCTGCTGTAATCGCCATCCCGCTTGGCATCGTGCTCGGCTCTTCGGAGAGACTTTATCGCTCGGTGGAGTTTGTGATCGATTTCTTCCGATCGACGCCGGCGTCCGCCATGTTTCCGCTGTTCCTGGTTCTGTTCGGGGTCGGCGACGCGACCAAAATTTCCGTCGCTGCATTTGGGGCGGCGCTGGTCATTCTGTTCAATGTCGCCTATGGCGTCATGAATGCGCGCAAGACCAGGCTTCTGGCCGCGCGGGTCATGGGCGCATCGCGCCTGCGAGTTCTCACCGACGTGATGCTGCTGGAATCGCTGCCCGCTACCTTCGTGGGTCTGCGCAACGGCGTATCGCTCGCGCTTGTGATCATCGTCGTCGCCGAAATGTTCATTGGTTCGACAGATGGCCTCGGCCAGCGCGTGTTCGAGGCGCAGCAACTGTTCAGGATGGCCGACATGTATGCAGCGATATTTGCCGCTGGCGCGCTCGGCTATGGATTTAACCTGCTGTTTCTCCTGATCGAGCGTAAATTCGTCCACTGGTCGGGCAAGTGATCGAAAATAAATGGCTGATGAAACGCTAACGTGGAAAACGGCGCACGAACTGGCGGCGCTGATCAAATCGCGGGCGGTAAGCCCGGTCGAAGTGCTTGACGCTCATCTGGCCGTTATCGAAAGGCTCAACCCGAAGCTCAACGCGATTGTCACGCTTGCAGCAGAGGCGGCGCGGGCTTCCGCGCGTGCGGCCGAAGACGCCGTCATCCGCGGAGAGGCGCTCGGGCCGCTGCACGGCCTGCCGATCGGGGTTAAGGATGTAACGCCAACGGCCGGAATACGAACGACTTATGGTTCGAGGCTCTACGCCGATCATGTGCCCGATCATGATGCCGAAATCGTTCGTCGCTTAAAGGCCGCGGGTGCGATCGTCATCGGCAAGACGAACACGCCCGAGTTTGCAGCCGGCGCAAACACCGTTAATGAAGTGTTCGGCGCCACCAGAAATCCCTGGAACGTTAAACTGAGCGTGGGTGGTTCGACTGGCGGCGGCGCCGCGGGTCTTGCCGCCGGCATGTTTCCGCTGGCGGAAGGAACCGATTTCGGCGGCTCGCTGCGCGTACCGGCAGCCTTCTGCGGGGTGGTCGGTCTGCGTCCGACGCCGGGATTGACACCACTATATCCGACCGCGTTGCCTTGGGACACGCTGCGCGTCTCCGGACCCATGGCGCGTACGGCCGAAGATGTGGCTCTCATGCTTAGCGCCGTCGGCGGTCCGTTCGATAAGTCCCCAATTTCATTGCCGTCGTCTGTCGCGGATCTGCCTGAACGGGTACGTAGCATTAGTGCTAAGGACCTACGTATCGGCTATGTCACGGACATCAGCGGGGTCGGCGTCGAAAGCGAGATCGATGCAGTATGTCGGAAGGCCGCCCGCAACTTCGAAGCTGCCGGGGCCAGAGTCGAGGAAACCACTCTTGATCTGTCGGAAGGCCGCATGGCGTTTCCGGTGCTGCGCGGAATGGCGGTCGTGCTGACACATCGCAACCGTCTCGATAAAATCGACCGTATGGGCAAGAACCTGGCAGGCAATATTCGGTCGGGGCAAGCGCTTACGACTGAACAAGTGTTGAATGCTGAGGCGGCGCGAGCGCAGCTCTGGCAGCGGACTAATGAATTCTTTTCCCGCTACGACGTTCTGCTCACGCCTTGCGTTCCGGTCGCGCCGTTTCCAGTTGAGCAAGGTCACCCCGAGAGCATTGGCGGGCGAGCGATGAACTCCTATATCGATTGGATTGCACCCACTTTCGTTTTGACACTGGTCAGCGTTCCAGCCGCTTCTGTTCCTGCCGGCCTTGACAGCCGCGGCTTGCCGGTGGGGCTGCAAATCGTCTGCCCGCGCTTCCAGGAAGCGACGGTCCTTGGCCTAGCGAGGATCCTGCAGGAGCGCATACCGATGCCGGCAGTACCGATCGAAGCCTAATGCAAAAACTTGGCGCAATGAATGATCCGTATCACGCATTCTGCACCGACTGCGATGCCTATCTTGAGGGCCGGGGTTCCGGTCCACTGTCCGGCTTCCGCTTCGCAGCCAAAGATCTATTCGATGTGAAAGGCTACCGTACCGGCGGAGGCAACCCGGACTGGCGCGACACCCATGCGCCCGCACAAAAGACGGCTTGGACCATCGAACGCTTGGTTGAAGCGGGCGCAACGATGGTCGGCAAAACGATCACGGACGAAGTGTCGCGCGGGATCTTTGGCGAAAATGCCTTCTATGGCACGCCAACCAATCCACGTGCACCGGACCGGGTCCCGGGCGGCTCGTCGAGCGGATCAGCGGCCGTGGTGGCCGGGCATGTGGTCGATTTTGCGCTCGGAACAGACACCGGCGGATCTGTGCGCGTGCCCTCCTCGTTTTGCGGACTTTACGGTATCCGGACGACACACGGCCGTGTCCCGGTCGAAGGGGTGGTCGCACAGGCGCCGAGTTTCGATACGGTCGGCTGGATGGCGCGTGACGCGAGGACGTTCGCGTATGTGAGTGCCGTCGTGCTCCAG
>DAIMKK010000146.1:0-6884 GCA_036721745.1 Pseudolabrys sp.
CTGAGGGACGCCGTATGGGCTCGCCGTTCTGGGACTTCTCCATCGCGGTTTATCATGCAAGCGCGGTCCAGGACGAATGCCTCAGCATGCAGGATCGATTCGGCCTTGATGTGAATTTGATTCTGCTGTGCGCGTTTCTCGGAGCGGTTCATGGCGTCACTTTGACAGCCGAAGAAATTGCATCAGTCCGTCAGGAAGTCGGCCAATGGCACGAACAAATCGTACGCCCGCTACGCGTTGTGCGCCGCCAGCTCAAGACGATTAAATTGCAGGATGCGGGTGCCGCATCAGCGGCGGATTTGCGTACCCAAGTGAAGGCCGCGGAGCTGGAATCCGAGCGCATCGAACAAATACTGCTTGAGCGATGGTCCGATGCGCGGCTTAAGGCATGGCCGCAGGGCAAATTGCGCAAAGCCGCCGTCGCAAACCTGCAAACGCTGCTGGCCGCCTATGGCATCGGCCCCGAGCAGTTAATTGCCGCGCATGACATGAAGCATCTCATCGCGGCGGCGCTCGATCGGGTGGTAGATAAGTAGCGCCGCGCGGCGGACGGCAATTCAAATAAGCCGGCGTTCCCCGCGTGTGCTGCAGGCGTTCTCGCCTAGCAACGCTCCTTATTGGCAATAAAGAACAGATCGGAACACGAAGGCCCGGCTATCACTGCACATTCATCAGGTGTTCGACGACCAGCTTGTTCGCTACCTGGCGCACGCCGGGAGTCACCTCAACCGCGACCCTGATAGCGTTCTTTTCAGTCTCGGAGTCGACGATGCCCCATAGCTCGACGTATCCATTATTGACGACGACGCTGATCGTAGACGGATCGACCCACGGTTTCGATCGCAATTGTTCGAGGATGTTGCCGTGCAGGGTCACATCGTCAACCGACGCGTTCGATGACTTCGCATCGCTCACCAACGCCTGAATGAGATTGGCGCGGCTGACGATGCCGGCAATCTTTCCATTGATCACGACCGGCACGCGTTTAATCCGGTGCTTTTCGAGCAGCGACGCGATGTCGCCCAGCGGCGTGTCCGGCTGCACGCTGACCACCGTACGCGTCATCACGTCGGCGGCCTTGCGGGCATGCGACTTGACGAATTCCTGGGCCAGCATTTCCTTTCCGGCAAGAAGTTCGAGCCACCATGAGCGGTGCCGCTCGGTGCCGGCTTCCACGCGATGAATCAGATCGCCTTCGCTGACGATTCCGACGAGGGCATCTTTATCGTTGACCACTGGCACGGCGCTGATGCGGTTCGCGAGCAAAACCCCGGCGATCGTCGCAACCGGCGTATCCAAGCGTACCGTGATAACGTTGGTCGCCATGACGTCGGTGGCTTTCATTTGCCTACTCCTCTTCGAATCTATTGAATATTTTGCCGACTAAATGATCGACGCCATTGATATGCATCAATGGGTTAAGGCGCCTGCTGGGTGACAGGAATGCGTCGGCGGCATGACCGCCGTCATTCTGACGCTATTGCATTGAAATGTCTTTTCGGGCAGCAAATCCAATGGTTTACGGGTAGAATGCCGTCATGACGCTCTGGCTCATGTTTGCACTAATGACGGCGGCGACGATTTTCGCCGTGCTGTGGCCGCTGGGACGGCGCAAACCCTTGCGTCCCGGCAGCGACGTCGCCGTCTACCGCGACCAATTGGACGAAATCCAACGCGACCGTTCCGCCGGCCTGATCGGGACCGCCGAGGCCGAAGCGGCCCGCGTCGAGGTGTCACGCCGGCTGATTGCCGCCGCCGACGCCGCGGAAACCGAAAAGCCGGCGCTGGAAACGTCGTCGCTCTTCCGGCGCCGCATCACCGCCATCGCCGGTCTCGTCCTGCTGCCGGCTGGCGCCGTGGCGCTATATCTCACGCTCGGCTCGCCAGACCTGCCGGGAGTACCGCTGGCGGCCCGCGTGCAAACGCCGAGTGAGGCCCGCAAGATCGAAACTATGGTCGCCCAAGTTGAGGATCACGTTGCACGCAATCCGAACGATGGCCACGCCTGGGAAGTGCTGGCGCCAGTCTATATGCGCCTCGGGCGCTACGACGATGCGGTCAGGGCCTTTCGCAACTCGCTCAGCCTGAACGGCAGCGATGCCGCGCGCGAAGCCGATCTCGGCGAGGCGATGGTCTTTGCCGCCAACGGCGTCGTCACCGCCGATGCCAAGACCCAATTCGACCGCGCGCTGAAGCTCGACGGAAAGGACGTGATGGCCCGTTTCTATCTGGGCATGGCCGCCGATCAAGACGGACGGCGCACCGAGGCCGAGAAGATCTGGCGCGACCTGCTGGCCGAAGCACCGCCGGGCGCACCCTGGGTTGAGATGGTCAGCCACGCCTTGAATCGGACGGCGCCGACCGGTACCGCGGCTGCCGCACCGTCTGCCCCCGGCGGCGCGTCCGCCGCGCCGCCCGCCGATCATGACGTCAACGCCATGGTAGAGCGGCTCGCCAGCCGGCTGAAAAAGGACGGCTCCGACGTCAATGGCTGGGTGCAGCTGGTGCGCTCCTACCGCGCGCTCGGCCAGTTTGACAAGGCACAGACCGCCGTAGCCGACGCGCGCCGCGCGCTGGCGAGCGATCCCGACAAGCTGCGCCAGTTTGCCGAAGGCACTGAAGCGGCCGCAACGGCTGCGCCTACGGCACCCGCGACGGCACCGGTTGCACCTTCAGCGCCGGCAGCCAGCGCGGCGGGGCCCACCGCGGCCGATATCGCGGCAGCGGAGCAGATGAAGCCCGACCAGCAAAACGAGATGATCCGCACCATGGTGGCGCGGCTCGCCGACCGGCTCAAAGAGGACGGCTCCGACGTCGCCGGATGGGAGCGGCTGTTGCGCGCCTATATGGTGCTCGGCGACCACGCCAAGGCGCAGGCCGCCGCCGCGGATGCGCGCAAGGCGCTCGCCGGCGACCCCGACAAGCTCCGCCGGCTGGACGAGGTGATCAAGGACCTTAAGGTCGAAGGCTGACGATCGGCGCGGGCGCTCAATTGTCTTTGGCGCCTTCGCGGATCCAGGCGCGGATGTCATTGCGGTCACATGCGCGATTAATCTCATCGGCGCCACCATCCTCTACGCGAGGCTCGCTTGAGCCAAGCAAAAGAGGCTCCGGATAACCGGAGCCCCTGACTTTTCACACGGCCTGCGAGAAGCGGTCTTTTTGCTTACGCTGTTGGCCGCGATTCGCACTTAACGGACGAACCAACTACACCGATATATGTCTAGTATTGTGGAGGGGGAAGCAGACACGCTCCCAGGAGAAATCCTGTTCATTAATTTCGTCGTCGCGGAATACGGGTCGAAAGTAGGCTTCCTTTTGCTGTCCGGTCTAGTGCATAAACTTTGTATATCTCAATGTGCCGCGAACGCATTAACGTTGTTTCCTTACGCTGGTTATAAAACACAATTGAAGGCACAAGAGCGACATTTATTCTCGTCGTCTTCGAACGGAATTGCGAAAACCTAACACCCAGGTTTTTCTGCGAGGCCGAACATGACCGAGAATAGCCGTAGAGCTCCGCGGATTCTTGACCTGAAGCCAAGACCCGCTCGTTACGAAGACTGGCACGTTTGGCCGGTGACCGTTCCGCGGCGATCTATTACAGGTCGACTCGTTTGGGGAACTGTGTTGCGCCGCTGGGACGGGCGCAGATGGATCTACAAGAAATATATCGAGACGACGAATTGAGTGGTGCCGTCCGATACCGAACCAGTGTAGCGTCCATACGCCGGAAAGCGCTTTGCTTGCCTGAGAGCTGCCCAAAAAACGGCGATGCACTGAAGTCGTTGCTCTAAACAACAGGCAATCAGCGCCTTAGCGTTCTAAGGGTTGATGGAAAGCCAGATTTTCGTGGGCTGGCGCTATGCGTCTCTAAGGCTGCCTCCGTATTTCATCGGCCGCCTATCTTGGCGAACATGCGCGTCGAGTAAACCGCGGGCACTGCGTCGCGGAGCGTCAATGCTGCGAACAGGATACTCTAGCCTGTGAAATTGGATGCGCATCAGACTCGAGACGTAGCCCGTTATTCGGCCGTGGTGAGTACAGTCTGTGATGACAAGCGGCGCGTTTTTTAGTGCTGCAGAATTCAATAAACTGTGGCACAACGCCAATCTGTCGCCAGAACGTTAAAATGCGCGAGTGGCCTAACTGATATGCGAGGCGAACAAAAGCCCATCAAGAATACGCGAATTTACGTCATCGGCGACATTCACGGCCGACTGGACCTCCTCGATCGATTGATCGATGCGATCCATGGCGATGCTGACGAATATAGTGGCGTCCGCCTCACGGTGACGCTCGGCGACTATATTGATCGTGGTCCCGATTCCCGCGGTGTAATCGAGCGCCTGTTGGCCAATCCGTTTCCAGGCAAATATGTCGCGCTTAAGGGCAATCACGAAGCCCTGCTCGAAACCTTCCTCGAGGATCCGGCCATTGGTGCCCAGTGGCGTGAACTTGGCGGACTAGAAACGTTACATTCCTTCGGGGTTCCCGTCGTACCGCTAATGGTGGGTCGGAAATACGATCAAGCGGCCGAGCAATTGCGCGCCGCGCTATCGACCAATCACACAAAATTTCTCACTTCACTAGAAACATCACTGATGGCGGGCCGATATTTCTTGTGCCATGCGGGAATTCGACCGGGCGTTGGAACGTCAGAGCGAGCAGGATCTTTTGTGGATCCGCGACGAATTTCTCAACAGCCGAATGGATTTCGGCAAGATAATTGTACACGGCCATACACCGGTCGAAGAACCGGAGGTCTTACCTAACCGAATCAACATCGACACAGGTGCGTTTGCGACCGGTCGATTGACCTGCCTTGTTCTGGAAGAAGGAGAGAGCCACCGGTTTATTGCGACGTAACTCGGGAGCATAACGTGGTGATAATTTTGGGTTCATGTTCGCACCCGAGCTCAGGAGGCTAGCCGCACAAGCCAGTACACCCGCCGCTAAGATCCTGTGAAAAAATAAAGCCCGAGCCGATCTAAGATCGCCATCAATCGTTTCGGCGACGTTACTGCTGATCAGAAGGCCGTCGGATATATTTGTTGCTCGAATTTGACCTGACGGATTTTTTGAACCAGCGGGATAGAGATTACTGCATCGATGAAATTTCGAATACGGCCCTGGCGCCTGTCCCGGATTCGCTTGTTGACCATCTGCCAAAGCTGCGCGGCGCCAAATTCTCAGTCGATGAAGACGGCGCGATTATCATTGTTGGTGAAGGACGCTATCGAGCCGACGCGGTGATCGACTACCATTAAGGCGGGAAAAATGCCGGAAAGGAATTAGACCGACTTCGGTCTCAAGCGGCCTATCGACCTTTATTCAGACTTCCAGTTGTTAGTGCTACGTTGAAGGCGCGCTAGCTTGCAGATCCTCAAAGCTTATTTACTCAACTGTCGTTGTCCAGCACTGGAGCCTCCCCCACCCTTTATCCGTCGGAGTGGCAGCAAGTCAAAACACCCTCAGGCATTAGATCTTTATCCGGTTGGGCGCTTCGCTGCAGATCGGAGCAGGCTGCTGTCGGTAATATCAACTGACCGAACGCGGCCCCGATTTGTCTGGCGCATCCTTCCATTGCTTGATGCTATCGGCGATGACCTTCATGGCCGTTGTTGCTGCGTGACTCAGGCTAGCGTAACCGGCGACCTCCCGGCCGACGCGTTCGCCTTCATTGCGCAACATGTCGCGTACGCTTTCCAACTCGCGAATGACTCGATCGATTTCCTCCATCGAGTCGCCGGCGGCGCGCCTGATTAATGCATCCAGATTTTCGGCGGCCGGGCCGTTGGACGCATCGACCTTGTTGCTTTGCCGGTGTGAAGACGATGCGACGTCGCGCCGGACGAACTCACGGATCTCACCCTCAACCGCGTTCGCCGTCGCTTCATCGACGGAACTTAATTTTTCCGATGGACGTCGGCCGGGCGGAGCGTATTTCTCCGGGCCGGATTTCTCTGCCATGGTCTATCCCCTTCGCAGAATATGACACCACTCCAAAAGCTATCTCAAGGTATTGGTTAAACGCGAGTGCTTCGAACTATCATATTAAAGTCTGTCGAACGAAGATATGTTGAAGAGAATTCAATGTGCCTTGCATTCAATCGACCGGGACTTCAGGCGCTCTCCAACCAAGAATGTCTGCCTCAATCGCTGAGCTGGTATCAGCATTGACCAAGGCGCCATGAGTCCAAAGGCACGGGTACGGCAGAACATAGGTCCGGCGGTTATCCTCAGCGACGGTTCCTTTCCGGCCCGCGGGGAGCGAGCGGCTAATTGCCGGCAATCTCGTTGACCAGTTTGACAATGTAATGCCGCACTTTTGGATTCTTGATTTGCGTGAATGCTTTCGCGAGGGTAAGCCCATCGTTGATAGCTAGAAAATCAGAAACATAGGTCATTGGCGATGCATGGGCATTAAGTTTCTGTTTGCCTGGCGCGCCATCAAAAAAGTGAACGATAGGAACTTGCAGAATATGTGAGACGTGTTGCAGGCGGCTTGCTCCGATGCGGTTGATGCCCTTCTCGTATTTCTGCACTTGCTGGAATGTGACACCAAGCGCGGCGCCTAGCTTTACCTGAGTCATGCCGAGAGCTAATCGCCGATTTCGCACCCGGCCGCCAACATGGATGTCAATCGGATTGGGTACCTTTGCCATCGCGGCGCTCCAGTTTCTTGTTGGTGCATGAGATTACACGATAAGGGCGCGTGTCACCCGTTATTTTGATGTTTTTGCCCGCCCGGAGTGCGGAGACCAGCGCCAGGTCCGCCACCATTCACGTTTATAGAAGTCGGCGCCGGCTGGGCGAATCTGGTGTGCATCAGCGTAAAAGCGTACTCAGCGGTGGCGTTCCTGGCCCTTGGTCCACAGACA
>DAIMKK010000147.1:0-6853 GCA_036721745.1 Pseudolabrys sp.
AAGCCAAGCTTGGCGACGCCGTGCTGGTGCTTACCGGCGCCAAGGACCCCAAAGTCTTCGGCCAGATCGCCCTGAACAGCTCCGATGAGGTCCGCACGGTGGGCTTTGTTCCCGATTCCGAGCTGCGTACCTTGTACGAGCATGCGCTAGCGCTGGTGTTTCCCTCGTTTTACGAAGGTTTTGGCTTGCCGCCGATCGAAGCGATGACCTGCGGCTGCCCGGTCATCATCAGCGAGCAGCCGGCGCTGCTCGAAGTCTGCGGCGACGGGGCGCTGCGTACGCGCGCCGACGATGTCAGTCAGATTACGCAGCATATGCAAGCGCTCTATGCAGACGCCGGCTTGCGCGACCGGCTTGCCGCTGCGGGCCGGCGGCGTGCGCAACAGTTCACCTGGGCCGCCACGGCGCGTTCTCTCCTCGATCATTGCCTTGCGCTCGGCGCAAAACGGGCGGCGTGACATGAAGCATCGGCTGATTTCCATTCCGTTCTTCTTGCTGCGCACCGGTACGGCCGGCGCTGCTTTGGTCACTGGCCTGCTGCAAACCTACGTGTTTGCGCATGTGCTCAGCCCGCACCGTTTCTCCATTTTCATCTTGGTCGCGGCCGTTGGCTATTCACTGTGGCTGATCGACTTCGGCATCGTCAAAATTCTGTTCGTGCAGCAGCGCGCACGCTTTCACGCGGGCGACCGCAGCGATGGAATATCCCGGCAAGCCACGGCTATCGTGCTGTTTTATTTCGGGCTGGTGAGTAGCGGCGCCCTGCTCTGCTTCCTCTTCATGTCGATCCAGACCGCCGCCCCGCTGCAGGAGGCGGCCGAATTCGGATTGTTCTTCCTGCTGGTCGCGCTCAATCTGGTCTGGTTCGCGCTGCGCTATATCTCGATCGCGGTCGACGAATATGTGCTGTTCGAAGCGCTCGAAACGGTGCGCCGCAGCGGCTATATCATCGGGCTCATCGCGGTCCTGTTCGGAATGCCGCTCATCGTCATGCTGATCGCGCTCAACGCCCTATGGGCGGTCGTGGTGACGATCTGTGCCAAGCGGATGGTTCTGCGCGGTGCCTTGTTTCCGCGCATCGGTGGATGGTTCGAAGAGCTGCGCGCGTTTTTCCGTGCCAACCGAACCCAGATCATTCGCAGCGGCACCTATGCCGTCAGCGAAATCTACGTCAGCAACTATCCCTATTTCATTGTGCCGCTGCTGTTCGGCCTCGGCGCCCCGCCGATCATTCTCGACACCACCTTCAAGGTATTCCGCGGCAGCGCCGTCATTTTCGCCGCCGTTTGCGATATTCTTGTGCCGCGTCAGACCAGCGCGCTCGCCGAACGTAACGGACCGACGCTGGTGCGCGCGACGCTGCTGGCGGCCGCGCTGTGCAGCATTCCGGCGGCTCTCGCCTGCGGCGTCCTCCTCATCGCCGCCGATAAATTCTTCGCGTTCCTGCTCGGCAATGCGGCGACCATGCCGCCGGCGACCACGCCGATCCTCATCGTGTTGTTGATAGCCAATTTGACGCAGATGGTCACCTACAGCGTGATAGTTCACAACGGCTTCTTCAAGGAAATGGCGCACATCGGCATGGGCCTGGCGGCGGCGATGACCTGTCTCGCCGTCTTTGCCGTCTTCGTTCGCCTCGACATCGTGCAGTTTCTCGAGGCCTATGTGGCGATCTATAGCTGCAGCGCCATCGTGGGCGTGGTGCTGATGATCCGCGGACCGTTTCGACTCGCCCATGAGGCCGCAGGTTTGCCGGAAGCGGCGCCGCACCAACTCAGCGGCGAAAGCGCCGTACCAACGAGCCGATAAAGGCGCGCGCCGCGCTGAACGCGTTCCACACTGCCGGCGTCTGCTTGATCCAGCGCTTCACCTGCTTCGCCGCCTTGAGCGGAATGGCGATGAGCGCGCCGCGCCAGGTCGTCGCCGCGATGTAATCGTACAGTTGCAACTCGGTGTCGCACCAATCGCGCTTGTAACGCTCGTCGCCGATGGTAAAATCGAACACGCGCAAGCCGCGATCGATGGCCTGGTGCATGAGGTCGTGCAAGTGCGCGGCGCCCGGACCGAAGCGGGATACCTCGCCGCCGTCGTAGCTCGCCAGCAAGTGGTAATAACAATCGCGATAAATCAGTCCGAGATTAACGGCGGCGGGGGTATTGCCCACGTCGAGCCGGCTCACATGCACGAGATGCCGAGTTGCCGGGTCGGTCGCGAGCGCGCGATAAAAGTCGGCATGGCCGGACTTGGCAAACAGATTGCCGACACCCATGTGGGTAAACGATTGCGCCTTCTGCTCCATCAACGTGTCGAGCGTGTGCAAGGTTTCGCTGCCGACAGCCGGATTGACGAAGCGAACTTCGCCGATTTCGGACAGCTTCTTGCGCTTGGTGCGGTCGCGCCGGCGAGTGGCCGATGAGCGCTTGGCTGTATAAAAGCTTTCCCAATCGCCGGTGAGATGGGTGAGATAGGCGCCGCTCGGATTGATCGTGCCGCCAAGGTGGCGCATGGGGTTTGCTTGCGCCCCGACCTGTTCGGGCATCTTGGTCAGAATGATCGTGTCGTAATGCAGCTGCGGGTTGGCCTGCACGAGTTTCGTGATCTCTGTCCACAGCGCAAGAAAGCGCGCGCGGTCGAACCGGTCTGAAAAACCCGGCGCCAGCAACGCTGCGTTGTAGTCGCAAAGCTCCGAGCCGAGCCAGGTGAGCTCGCGCGCAAGGCCGGCCGAACAGACCGCTAGCGGCAACACGCAAAGAATGGCCCCGCTAGCGTCATAGGCGACGACGAGTGCGGGCCGCACGCCATGGCGCGCGCCGATATGGCGCTGCCAGGTCGAGAGCCAATCGAAGCTTTGAAAAACGGTGCAATCGGCCTGCCGCTCGAAGGCGCGCCAATCCTGCTCGATCGCCGCCAGATCCTCGTAGACGGCGATGCGGATATCCCCCAGGCCGGCGGCGGTCGAGCGCGCCTGCGCGCGGTCCGCTAGCGGCGGATCGACGCCGAAATGCGCGTCAAGTCGTGCTGGAACAGCCTGGGCCATGGCCGCATCTCGAAAATGGAAGCGCTCGAATAGCGATTACGTCCAACAGGCGTGCACAATCCGTTAACTCGGCGGTATAGGCCGAAAAGCCGTTAGGGAAGCGTTATTGCGCCGCGGTGGGCGCATCCCTATAGTCCGCGCCGTTTCGGTCGGGGCGTGGCGCAGCCCGGTTAGCGCACTTGTCTGGGAGACAAGGGGTCGCTGGTTCAAATCCAGTCGCCCCGACCAAAACATCCTCTAATATCAGTGGTTTATTAGCAAGCGGCCAATGCGCGCTTCCCAGGATTTATCGTCGGGAAGCGACGGGGAAGCAAAAACGGAATTCGCATTAGGCGGTCGCTGGTGCGTCAAAATCCGCTCGGCGGATCATTCTGCGCGCGGAGGCGGAATAGCTCGCAGGTCCTTAGCGGCTGCCTGAGCGCCTGCCCTCGTATCGGTGACCGGATGTGTCAAAATCGATTTCGCGCGGGTGGGACCCGTCGCTGGGCTGACGTGATGGCTGGTTAAGCGCGTTTCGGCTTTGGAGGAATCGGCAATGAATGAGGAAGCAACACTCAAACTAGAGGCTCGTCTTGGCGCAATAGAGTTTGCTCTTTGCGAAATTTTCTCGGTTATCTATGGGAAACTGCTGGCGCCTCAAATTCACGCCCGGCACGATCAATGGATAGAACTTCTTCGCGCACAGGACGGTTTGAAGGATCTACACCCGGTTGAGTCCGATATGCTCTCTGGCGAACTAGAGAACGCACTCCGCGATCTATCAGCAATGATAGAGTCGCACGTGCAGAAGCCTCGTCCAAAGGCGGCAAACTGAGATTTGAATGGCGCATGCCCCGTATATCGCGCCGAACTGCATCGGTCGCAACGCACCCCACAACCATTGTCGGGAATAGAATGGGCCCGCCGCAGGATACGGCGGACCGTCGCCCGCGTTCGTGTTATGCTCCCGGTCGAAGGGTGGCGCAAATGCAGCGCGTACAGACCCGGGCCGTCATGTTGGAGGTGACGCACGCCGTCGAGATCAAGCGCGGTGTCGTTCTGCCGCGCGGTCATCACCTCCGGGCAACCGAAATACGGATCGGCCTCGAAACGGTGAGCGGTTGGGTGAGCTGGGCAGTTCCCCGATACACGATCGAGTTCACGGCGGATGAACTCGCCAGCATGGGCGACACGGACACGGAAGACATAATCTCTGACGAAATCGACGTGACAGAGTTCGTGCACTCAGGGGAATTGATCGTAACCTGACCCTTGCCCCTGCGCGGACGGTTGCGTGGCCTTGGAAGTAGCCTCAGTCGGCGGCCCATAAACGGAAATTTATTTGTTCGGCTCTATACGAGGTTGTTAAATACCGTTGTGCGCAAGTGTCGCCCATCTCCCATCGGGCGATGTGTTTCCTCCACCATTACTGCACAAGCCCGCGCCCTAATCGGCGCGGTTTTTTTAAAATCTGGGCTATTGCATGAACGAAAAGCGTAACGCCCCACGCAGCCGAACCCTTAAAGGCGGAACGATTTCGTTCCACCGTGGCGGCGCCATTGATTGCATGGTTCGGAATTTATCAAGCACCGGAGCGAACCTTGAAGTTGCCAGTCCGATCGGTATTCCTGATGACTTCATCCTAGTGGTCCGACCGGACAAAACTCAGCATTCATGCCGCGTCGCATGGCGAAGGCAAAATCGGATTGGGGTGGTATTCAAATAATGCTACTCTGGGCACGACGCGGCATTAATGTTTGGCGCACGCAAACCGGGCATGGCGGTGCAGAGTGAAGTTGCGGCGCGCCCATGTTTGTTGGCAAAACGGAATTTGAAGATTCGTTCAATTGCGGATGTTTACCTAGGGACATCAATGGCGCTTATGTTCATTGAGCCAAGGGTCGCGTCATTTACTGAGTTGCAGTCTTTCGATGTTTCGTCTGCGGCGATGTGCGCTCAATTGAGCAAAAAACGAGCCCGTCTAACAAAGACGTCCGGTCGCGCCCAAGTTTCTTTGACTAAGCCTCAGGCATTGCGCCAATGGGCCCGCCGCGAACGGCGAGCCCTGCTGTTCCTCTGACTATCAAGCCGCCGGTGCGACCGCGTCGAGCATCGCCGCGATCGTGGCCAGGAAGGCGCGGCGGGTTGTGGTGCTGGTTATGATTGCACCTCCTTGCCATCGTAGGCACGATAGAATTGCTTGCAAAGCTCGGCTGCAAGCTGCTCGACTTGCACGACGGCAAACAGCGCCAAACCCTCGGATTTTTCTCTGGGGCCCTCTTCGCGCATCGTCATCAAGTACGCGACGGTCGCCGCTCGCTCGAGCACGCGGATTGGTGCTTCAAGATCATGGAAAGCTGACAGAGCGGCTTGGTCGCGGGCCGATTGCACCGCAACCTTCGGCGGTGACTTTTTGGTGCGCGCGGGCGTGCGCTTGGCTTTTCGGGTTTTCATGATTGCACCGCCTTTTCCCCGATACGCATTTCGATTTTGCAGTATTCGAGCGAGTGAACGACATTGCGTACTATGTCGAGTACGGGGCCTTCTGCGAGCGTTGCCTTTGGGTCCTCATGGGCGAGGATCGTGATGCAGATGCCGAGCAATTCCCGCGCGAGCAACATGGTGTGCGGCTTCTGCATTGCGAGGAGATATTCCAACTCGTGCATTCTGCTCAACGGCTCCAGGTCGAGCTTGATATCCTCGTCGGGCAGTGTCCCCCACATGGTCGCGGCTTCGTGTTCGGCCCAGTTCTTTTGTTGCTGGGCTCGTGCGGCACGCCACTCTGCGCACCATTTCAAATAGGTTTCGTCGTGGCCAAACTTCGATTTAGGCGGCTCGGAGGCCGGTGGGGTCGGTCGCTTAAAATTAAGAACATCGTTCATGGTGGCGAGCTCCTGTTGATGGAGCCACGGCCAGGCGGAATGCCGGATGGTTTTTTGATATCGTTGAGTCGGTCATCGGTCGTCGCCCGTCGCGGCGGTTGATGGCAAGTGGCCGGCGGCGTTCCTAAGGCGTCGCCGGCTGCGCATTGTGCGCGCGAATCCCCGGTCTTGCAACGGGGCCCCGGGTAAGAGGCCAAATTGGAATGAGCGCGCGCCGGTCAGCTTGTTCGGCCCGTCGCCAAGTCGTCTCACGCCGTGTGCGCGGCCATGTCCAACGCGCCTCAGCGCCCCGTGACTGTCGAGAGGTTCGGCGCGCGCTGCGGGGTTGTTTCGCCAGAGCCCCACCAAAAGCCGCTGCCTTGCTTCCTTGCTGCTTGTTCGGCGCGGCGAAATGACTGGCGGTAATTCGGATCAATGAGAATTTGAAGCTTATCCCACAGAAGGCGATCGACCGCGAGTTTCGCGTACCAGGTCGAAGGCGACCATCGCTTTCCGAAACCAAATGCTTCGCGGCCGAGCGTATCATTGGTCTGCCGCCCGGATTGATCGATGGTGGCATGCACTGGCGCGCCCGGTATTCGAAGAAGGTCGCTCGCCATGCCCGGTATCGGGCCGGCAAGTTGCGCGGCGAGGTCGCCGTAGCTCCGATTGCCTGTAAGCGCCGCTGATAGGACGTCGCCATAGACGCCGCCGGCGCCGCCGCGAGCGAAGGCTCGTATCCAAAACCCCGGGTCGTGCATATTGAGCGGGTCTTTTCCTGCTAGCACGGCGGCAGCTTGCATGGACACCGCGCCGGCCGCCATGCTCAGCAGAGTGAAGGCGATGCCGCGCATGACGCGATTTTCAATCGGCCCATCGATCAACACTCGCATCAAATGCGTCGTCATCCTTTCAAGTGCAAATTGCTTGTATTGCCCAAGGGCTAGGACAGCCTCTCCACCGAATGTGCCGCGCA
>DAIMKK010000148.1:0-6849 GCA_036721745.1 Pseudolabrys sp.
CGCCATCGTGGCCGACTGCAAGGACCTGATCGCCGCCAATGGCGTCGACCCGGCCATGGCGCGCGATATGGTCGTCAAAGTTATGCTCGCCGATCAGCCTTTACCTTTGGGCCGGCCGGCCGCTTGACGCCGGGGTGCCGGGGGCTTATCTCACGCGCTTATGACGACACTATTTGCACCAGCGAGCCTCCGCCGCCGCCGTATTGCCACGGCACGGGCGCGCGTTCGCGTTTAATTCGTCACCCGTGCCGCCGGACCACAGGCCGCGGCACTTTTTCTTTCCAAATATCCGCGCTGTTGGCCTTGCTCCGGTAGTCCATTAAGACTCTGGATGAGGATCGACTCATGGCGACCAAAGCGAAAATCGGCGTGCTCGGCGCCTCCGGCTATACCGGCTCGGAACTGGTGCGGATGCTGTTGCGGCATCCGCGCGCAGAGATCGTGCTGCTCACCGCGGAGCGCAGCGCCGGCAAGGCGATGCGCGACGTGTTTCCGCAGTTCTCGCCGTTCGATTTGCCCAAGCTGGTGGCGATCGAAGGGCTCGACTGGGGCAAGGCGGGGCTCGTCGTTGCTTTCTGCGCGTTGCCGCACGCCACAACTCAGAAGGTGCTCAAGGAGTTGCTCAGCGCGGCGCCGACCACGAAAGTCGTGGACCTGTCGGCCGATTTCCGGCTGCACGACACCGCCGCTTACGCCAAATGGTACGGCCACGAGCACCATGCGCCGGAGCTGCAGAAAGAAGCCGTCTATGGCCTCACCGAAATCCACCGGCGCGAGATCAAACACGCGCGGCTGGTGGCTAATCCCGGCTGCTACACATCCTGTGCGCAATTGCCGCTCATTCCGCTGATCAAGGCCAAGGCCATCGATCTCGACGAGATCGTGGTCGATGCCAAGTCGGGCATGACTGGCGCGGGCAGGGCGGCCAAGGAGGCCATGCTTTTCTCGGAAGTGTCGGAAGGCTTCCACGCCTACGGGGTGGGGCATCACCGGCACATGGCTGAGCTCGACCAGGAGTTCTCGCTTGCCGCCGGGCGCGAGGTGATCGTGACCTTCACCCCGCATCTGGTGCCGATGAACCGGGGCATCCTCTCGACCATTTACGTGCGGGGCAAGCGCGGCCGGACACCCGAGGATCTTCATGCGCTGCTTTTAAAGTTCTACACGAAGGAGACCTTCGTACATGTGTTACCGTTCGGCGAGACGCCGCAGACGCGGCATGTGCGTGGCTCGAATATGACGTTCATCGGGGTCGCCAAGGACCGGATACCGGGGCGCGCCATCATTATTTCGGCGCTCGACAATCTGGTCAAAGGCGCTTCCGGTCAGGCGATCCAGAACATGAACCTGGTGCTGGGCTATCCGGAGGCCCTGGGGCTGGAGCAGGTGGCGCTGTTTCCGTGAAGCGGCGGGTGCATTAGCCTTCGCCGAAGGAGACCCGACTCATGTTCGAGGTCAGCAACCAGCCGCCGCCGCTCGAGCCCTATAATCTGTTCGCCAGCGACATCGTGCTGCGCGAGGCGGTCAAGCGCGAGCGGGCGGGCTGGGCCGAAGACGGGCTGAATGCACTTGGCGCCACGCTCGGCAAGCCGGAAACAATCCAGCTTGGCTTCGACGCCAACAAATACACGCCGGTCTTGCGCACGCTCGACCGCTACGGCCATCGGCTTGACGAAGTGGACTACCATCCGGCCTGGCACGCGCTGATGGCGATCGCGTTGCGCGCTGGCCTGCATTCGAGCCCCTGGGCCGATCCGAAACCGGGCGCCCATGTCGCGCGCGCCGCCGGCACCTACATGCTCAATCAGATCGAGAGCGGGGTCTATTGCCCGCTCGCCATGACTTACGGCTCGGTGCCGAGCTTGCGCTTTGCCCCGGCGATCGCGGCGGAATGGCTGCCGAAGATTTTCGGGCGCGATTACGACAAGCGCTTCCGGCCGGTGCGCGAAAAATCGGCGGCCCTCATCGGCATGGGCATGACCGAGAACCAGGGCGGTTCCGATCTGCGCACCAACACGACGCGGGCGGAGCCAGCGGGTGACGGCTCATTCGTCCTCACCGGCCACAAATGGTTCCTGTCGGTGCCGATGTGCGACGCTTTCTTGGTGCTGGCGCAATCGGCCAAGGGCCTGAGCTGTTTCCTGCTACCGCGCTGGACGCCGGACGGGGAGCGTAATGCGATCCAAATTCTTCGCCTGAAGGACAAGCTCGGCAACCGCTCCAACGCGTCGAGCGAGGTTGAATTCGACGGCGCCACTGCGCAACTGGTCGGCGAGGAGGGCCGCGGTGTCCCGACCATCATCGAGATGGCCGGTCACACAAGGCTCGACTGCTGCATCGGTTCGTCTTCCCTGATGCGGCAAGCGGTAGCACAGGCGGTGCACCACGCGCGCCATCGCACGGCATTCCAGAAAAAGCTGATCGACCAGCCGCTGATGACGAACGTGCTGGCCGATCTCGCGCTCGAATGCGAAGCCGCGACGGTGCTCTCGATGCGGCTGGCGCGCGCCTATGACGAGAGCGACGAAACATCGGCGGTGTTCCGCCGCGTGCTGACGCCGGCGGGGAAATTCTGGATCTGCAAGCGCGCGCCGGCGGTGACGCTGGAGGCGATGGAGGTGTTGGGCGGCTCCGGCTACATCGAGGAAAGTATTATGCCGCGGCTTTATCGCGAGGCGCCGGTCAATTCGATCTGGGAAGGATCGGGCAACGTGATGTGCCTCGACGTGCTGCGCGCCATCGAGCGCACGCCGAAGGCGGCGGAGGTGTTGCGCGCTGAACTCGCCGACGCCGGCGATGCAAGGGTGAAAGTCTTCACCGAACGGCTGCAGCAGCGATTGCGCGCCGCCGACCGCAATGACGAGTTGCAGGCGCGCGTGCTGGTGCGCGATCTGGTGCTGGCGCTGCAGGCGGCGCTGCTGATCAAGCATTCGCCGGCGGCGGTGGCGGATGCGTTCTGCGCGTCGCGGCTGACGGAAGCGGGCGGCGGCGCCTTTGGCACGCTGCCGCGCGGGCTCGATTTGCGTGCGTTGGCGGAGCGGGCAGGGTCGCTGGGTTAAAGCTTGCCGAACACTGCCAAGACCAGCGCAACCTGAGCCACGAAGCCGACCGCGAAGGCGAGCGTGCGCAGCACGGGAATGCCGAGTGCGTAGACGATGACATGCGCCAACCGCGCCCAGAAATAGACCGCGCAGGCGATCGCGGTGCTTTCGGTGGAATGGCCCTGGGAGTCGAGGATCAGCACCAAGGTCGCGAACACGACCAGGTTTTCCACCGCATTGGTGTGGGCGAAATAAAGCCGCTGCGCCCAAGGCGACTGCGGCTTGTCGTTGCGGGAGGGATTGGCCATGGCGCCCATCAACCCGCGCACCGTGATGCGGTCGAGAATATAGGGTATCCACAACAGCCCGGTCAGGATGACCGTCAGTGTCAGCCACATCAGTTCCCTGGACATCGCCATCCCCTTTTTTCGATTTGTTCGCTGGCGGAAGAATAAGCGATGCTGTGGCGCCTGTCGCGTCCCGGCAGCATCAATTGGCCGTCATCGGTTCACGCGAGGATCGATTTCACGACGACGTAGAGCCCGACCGCGATGACGATGCCGGAAAATGTGAGCGTGAGCGCGTGCTTGTAGCCGGCGAGATGGTGGGCAAGCCGGGTGCCGAGCAAGCCGCCGAGCGCGCCGCCGACGATGAACATGAAGGCGAGCGGCCAATCAACCAGCCCGGACCAGGCATAGCTCGCCGCCGTGGTCAGCCCAAAGGCGGTGACCGAGACCAGCGAGGAGCCGATGGCGTTGATCAGCGGCATCGCGGTGGCGCCCATCAGTCCCGGCACGATCAGGAAGCCGCCGCCGATGCCGAAAAAGCCGGACAGCGCGCCGACCACGAAACCGACGCCGATCAACAGCGGCAACAGCTTCGGCATGGTCTCGCGCGTGAGTGCGACATCGGCATTGCCGCCCGACTTGCGCGGCCGCAGCATCGTCAGGCCGACCGCGACCATCAGTACGCCGAACAGCATCAAGAGGCGGCTGCCGTCCACCATCTTGCCGAGTTGCGCGCCGCCCGCCGCCCCGGCAATACCGGATATCGCGAACACCAACGCGCAGGGCCATTTCACCGTGTGCGCCCGCGCGTGGCCGGCGAGATTGGCGGCCGCGCTGGCGGCAACCGCGATCGCGCTGGTGCCGATAGCGATGTGGGGGGAGGGGATGCCGACCACGTAGACCAAGAGGGGCACCGCCAGGATTGAGCCGCCGCCGCCGACCAGGCCGAGGGTGAAGCCGACCAGGCTGCCGGATGCAATCGATAAAATCGCGTGCAGGATCGTCATTGAACGGCTGCGGCGCCGGGCATCGGCATCAAGTCCAGCTTTTCACTTTCACATAAGACCCCGGCGCGTCCTCAATGGCCTTGAGCTTGCCGCTGCCGATCACGCGCGCCGGCACTGTCTCGGCGCCCTGGGCCTTGAGCCATTGCAGCCAGTCCGGCCACCACGAGCCCGGATGCTCTTGCGCCGATGCCAGCCATTGGTTGAGATCGGAGCCGCTCGGATCCTTGCCGGTCCAATATTGATATTTCGGTTTGCCGGGCGGATTGATCACACCGGCGATGTGGCCGGAACCGGCCAACACGTATTTCACCGGACCGCCGAAGAATTGCGAGCCGTACAGCACTGATTTTGCCGGCGCGATGTGGTCCTCGCGGGTGGCGAGATTGTAAATCGGCACCGTCACGTTCTTGAGATCGAGCGTGACGCCGGCGATCTCCATCTTTTTCCGGCTGAGATTGTTGTCGAGATAGCAATTGCGCAAATAGAACGAATGGTTCGCCGCCGGCATGCGGGTGGCGTCGGAATTCCAGAATAGGATGTCGAAGGCGAGCGGCTTCTTGCCACGCATATAGTTGTTGATGACATAGGGCCAGATCAGGTCGTTGGAGCGCAGCAGATTGAACGCGGTGGCCATGCTCGATGCCTCGAGATAGCCTTGCTCGCGCATATGCTCTTCCAATTGCGCGATGCGCTCCTTGTCGACGAATACCATGAGGTCGCCGGCATAAGTGAAATCGACCTGCGCCGTGAACAGTGTGGCGGAGAGCACGCGGTTGTCCTGCTTGACCGCGAGATAGGCAAGCGTGATCGCAAGCAGCGTGCCGCCGACGCAATAACCGATGGTGTGCACCTGTTTTTCGCCGGTCGCCGCCTCGACCGCGTCGAGCGCGGTCATCACACCTTCGCGCATGTATTGCTCGAAGCTTTTCTCGGCGAGTTTGCCGTCCGGGTTGACCCAGGACACCACGAACACGGTGATGCCGTTGTCGACGCACCACTTAATGAAGGATTTTTCCGGCGTGAGATCGAGGATGTAGAATTTGTTGATCCAGGGCGGCACGATCAGCAACGGCACCTTGAGCACGTCAGGCGTGGTCGCCTCGTATTGCAGCAGCTGAATAAGCTCGTTCTGGAAAATCACCTTGCCGGGGGTGAGCGCGAGATTGCGGCCGACCTCGAACACACCGGGGTCCGACTGACGAATTTTGAGATTGCCATGTCCGGCCTTGATGTCTTCGGCGAGCATTTGCATGCCGCGCACCAGATTTTCGCCCTGCGCAGCGAGGGTCTCGCGCAGAAGCTCGGGGTTTGTAAGCACGAAATTCGACGGCGCGATCGCATTGCCGATCTGCTTGACGTAGAACGCGGCCTTCTGCCGCGTTTGCTCGTCGACTTCGGCCTCGCGCACCAGGCGCTCGCTCCATTGCACGGTGAGCAGATAGACCTGCTTGAGGAAGTCGAAGAATTGGTTCTGCGACCATTCCGGGTCGGCGAAGCGCTTGTCCTTGAGGTCGGGCGCGGCCACCGGTGCGGCTGGCTCACCGGCCATACGTTTGGCCGCCGTCGCCCACAGATCGAGATAGGCGCGGCCGAGACTGCTCTGCAGTTCGAGCGCGCGCTGGGGGTCGGACAGCCAAGATTCCACCACCTGGCCGATGGTATTGACCACTTCGGCGATGTCGTCGGCCGTTTCGTTTTTGATTTTGCCTTCCTCGCGCGGCTTTAAATAAGCGGCGAGGGCCTTGCCGCCTTCTTCGACCATGCGGGCGATGTTATGCGCGAATGCCTCGACCTCGACCGAGCCGATCTTTGCCGGTTCCTTGGCCGGTTCCTTGACCAGTACTTTGGCCGGTTCTTTGGCCGGTTTGGTTCTGGACTTATCCATCGGCTTCATGTCGGTCCCTGCCGTGAGAATTGGCCAGGACTGCGTCCTCCCGCAAGGTGCGTTTGCGTATATGGTTTTACCGGCTATCGGTTTTGTGCGAGCCGGTTAATTGGGTGGCGTCCTTGCTCCGGCCATAATAGCCGGTTAGGCGGTTTATAGTATAATTCATTGAGTCTGCATCGAATTCCCGTCTCGAGGACAGGTTTTGCGGCGCATGGTGCGAACCTTTGACCGATCGATTTTGGCGGGCTTGGTCTTGGCTTTGGGCCTGGCTGCGGCGCTTTCCGGCTGCGCGCCGGGAGCGATAATCGACAAGCTGCCAGGCGATTTGGCACTGCCGGCCGGGACCCCGGAGCGGCCCACCGAGCCCTACATATACCCGGCCGTTCACGATATGCCGCCGGCCCGCCCGGCCCAGCCCTTGACCGAGGCGCAGCAGGTAACGCTGGAAAAGGAGTTGAAAGCGGCGCGCGACCAGCAGGAAGCGCAAGATAAGACCGCAGCAACGGCCGAAGCAGAGCGGGTAACGCAGGAAAAGGAGCTGACGACGGTGCGCGACCAGCAGGAAGCGGCCGGGCGGGCGGTCAAAGAGAAGAAGCCCGCGATCGCGAAAAGAAGCCAGACCACCG
>DAIMKK010000149.1:0-6827 GCA_036721745.1 Pseudolabrys sp.
AAGCCGTCGAAGGAAACCCCGGGCGCGACCGTGCAGCCGGTGAGCGTCCAGTCGCCTAAGGATTCGGCGGCCTGCCAGGCGCGCACCGGCACCGTGAACTGCGGAACCTCGCCGGCATGGATATCGGCGCCGAGCCGCACGATCTCCTCTTTGGCGCCATCCACCACTTCGAGCTTGAGCGGTGCACCGGCGTAGTAGTGCCAGATCTCGACCGCGTCGATGCGGTGCCAGTGCGAGCGCTCGCCACGCGCAAGCAGGAAATAGATCGAGGTAGAAGCGGCGCGGCCGTCGATCACGCGCGGATCGCGGAACGTCTCGCGGTAGTGGCCACCTTCGGGGTGGGGCTTGAGATCGAGCGCACGAATGATGTCGGCGGCGGTCGCCATGCGCGAGGTTAGAACTTGTTCTTGCGCGCGCGGATTTCCGCGAACACCTGCGAGGGCTCCTTGCCGGCCATGCCGATGCCGGCGGCGACTTCCGCTTGGTCGGCGCGCAGGAACGGATTGGCCAGCTTCTCGTCGCCGATGGTGACGGGGATCGTCGGCCCGCCCTGCGCGATCTGCTGCTTGACTTGCGCTTCGCGCGCCGCCAGCACCGGATTGTCCGGCTCAATGGTGCGCGCGAAGCGGATATTGGCGGCGGTGTATTCGTGCCCGCAATAGATCTTCGTGTCGTTCGGTAGATCGCGCAGCTTCACCAGCGAGCGCCACATCATGCCGGGCGTGCCCTCGATGACGCGGCCGCAGCCGATCGAGAATAGCGTGTCGCCGACAAAGGCGAGCTTGTCGGCATGAAACCAGTAGGAAATGTGGCCATTGGTGTGGCCCGGTGTCTCGATTACGTTGCCCGACAATTTCCCCACCGCCACCTTGTCGCCCTCGCGCACGGTCTGATCCACCGCCGGGATCGTGTCGGCTTCCGCCGCCGGCGCCACCACGCGGCATTTGTATTTTTCCTTCAGCGCCAGGATGCCGCCGGTGTGGTCGGCGTGATGGTGGGTGACCAGAATGTCGGTGAGCTTCCAGCCGGTGGCGGCGAGCGCGGCCTCGATCGGCGCCGCCTCGGGCGCGTCGATCGAGGCGGTGGCGCCGCTCTCCCGGTCATGCAGCAGCACCCCGTAATTGTCCTTCAGGCAGAGAAACAGGCGGGTTTCCGCAGGCATGGCAATCCTCGTCGTTAAGCGTGTGCGGTTAACCGTAGCATGTGGGTGAACCGTCTCGTACCCCTTGTCTTTCATGCCAGGCGCCTTCGCTCGGCGTTTCGTGATAGTTTTAGGCCATGTCGATCGATGTCGTGGACTTGCGCAATTTCTACGGCCAGCGCCTCGGCGTCGTGGCCCGCCGTTTCGTCGGCCGCGGCATTCGCGGACTGTGGGACGATACCGCCGGCCAGCGCGTGCTCGGCGTCGGCTATGCCACACCCTATCTTGGCCTGTTCCGCGAGGAAGCCGAACGCTGCCTCGCCTTCATGCCGGCCGGACAGGGCGTGGTGAAATGGCCAACCGCGCGGCCGGCTTTGTCCGCGCTGGTGGACGAGAACGAGCTGCCGTTGCCCGACAGCGCGGTCGACCGCGTGCTGCTGGTGCACGCGCTGGAAATGACAAACGACCCGGCCGTGCTGCTGCGTGAGGCCTGGCGTGTGCTGGCCGCGGGTGGGCGGCTCTTGGTGGTGGTGCCGAACCGGCGCGGCCTGTGGGCGCGCATGGACACGACGCCGTTCGGTCACGGCCGGCCCTATTCGCGTTCGCAGATCAATCAGTTGCTGCGCGAGACTTGGTTCACGCCGACCGGATGGAGCGAGGCGCTCTACGTGCCGCCGGTGGCGCGCGGCTGGTTCCTGCGTTCGGCGGTGGCCTGGGAGCGCACCGGCGCGACGCTGTCGGCGCCGTTCGCCGGCGTGCATATGGTGGAAGCGACCAAACAGGTCTACCGCGCCATCCCTGCGCGCCGCATCAAACGCCGGCTGGTGCCGGCGCTCGAGCCGGCATTGGCGCCGTCGCCGGGCGGCGCTGCAAGAACAATAAGCGATTAGACTCCACTTACTCACTCGTCCCCGCGACAGCGGGGACCCAGTATATTTAAAAATCTGGATTCCCGCTTGCGCGGGAATGAGCGGAGCGCGGGAGATCAATCCGGCTGGCGCGGTGGCTCGTCGCCACCGTCGCCTGGCATCGCCGACCGTCCACGACGCCATGTACTGCCCCTGGGCGTGGCGTTCGGGGCGGCGTTTGGCTGTGGCTGGCCGCCGCCGGTGATGAAGGCCGGCAACGCGTTCGGATCCGGGACGGCGACATTGCCGCCCTGAACCGGAGGCTGCGCGTAAGGTTGCTGCTGCGGCTGCTGTTGCGGGCGGCTGTTCTGCTGCTGATCGCGCGGCGGGAACGGTTGCGCGTCGCGCGGCAGATAAGGCTGCGCCTGCGGCGCTTGCGGTTGCGGCGCGAAGCCCGGCTCGTTCTGGCCCATATAGGGCTGACCGTCGTCGCCATCGTCGTCGTAGTTGTCGTCGGCGGCGCCTTGCGCGCCGCTTTGACCCGCTTGCGGCTGCGCATTGTAATAGGGGTTCTGCTGGCGGAACTGTTCCTGCGCGGCGGCGATCAGGCGGAAATAATGTTCGGCGTGCTGATAGTAATTCTCGGCCGCCACCGGATCGCCGGAGCTCTGCGAGTCGCGTGCGAGCTGGATGTATTTCTCCGCGATGTGCGAGGCGGTGCCGCGGATCTTCACGTCGGGCCCGTTCGACTCGTAGACTCGCGTCAGCGGATTCTGGCTTTTGCGGTGGTTGTTATTGTTGCGACCCCGCATGCGCTTTTGACCGTTTCTCATCATTTGCCTATTCACTGACCTTTTTGCTTCACCGCGGCACGCGCCGCCATTAATTGCACCGAACTTGCAAGTTCATACGCGTCTCAAGTCCACACGCATCTTGTTGCGCGGCCACGGCCGGCGCTGATTTCCCGCGCGAATGCTCGAACATTTGCGATCTTTATCGCGATAGCCGCAGCAACCCCATGGCCGCGATCCTGTCGCGGCGTTGCCAACCTCTCGTTACGCGCATCGTCAAGGTCTAAAATCTAATGCGCCCAACCGGTGAAGCGTTCGAACCCGTAGCTGGCGATTTCGTTTGCCGTTTTATGAAAAACGGCGGTTCGTCATCGGCCAATTATCATCGGTCTTGCGCCGCCGCCACACAGAGCCACTTTGCTCCGGGGTTCCCAAGCGATGCAACCCTCACGGGTCGATTCCGTTGCAGGGAACCTAGTCGTTTCTGCGCTATATTCCAAGTGCTATTTTTCGTCCGCAACGGAGGTCTGCGCCTTTCGCCAGATCGAAATACGCCATGGTTATGGCGCCGTAGTCGCGCTCAACGCGCGCGGAATTCCGGCCAAATCGTCGCGCGCGGCACCGACCTTCAATCCTGCTTTGGTAAACAGCGCGCTGACCGCCGGTTCCTGGCCAAATCCCAACTCCACGACCAAATTACCGCCCGGCGCCAGCAGCCGGGAGGCGTCCGCGGTGATGGCGCGGTAACCATCAAGGCCGTCTGAGCCGCCATCGAGCGCTAGTGTCGGGTCGTAGTCACGCACCTCCGGCGCGAGCGATGCGATTTCGCCGCGTGCCACATAAGGCGGGTTCGAAACGATAAGGTCGAACGGACCCTGCAAGCTGGCGGCGATGTCGCAAGCTATAAAGGTGCAGCGGGCGGCAAGTTTGTTGCGCTCCGCGTTCGCGCGCGCGACGTCCAACGCGGCCGCGCTTATATCGGTGCCCACACCCACGGCGTTGGGCAATTCGCCGAGCAACGCCAGCAGCAGCGCGCCCGATCCGGTGCCGATGTCGAGAATGCGCAGCTTTTGCATCCGCAAGCCGCCGCGCACCACAAAATCGAGCGCAGCCTCGACTACGGTTTCGGTTTCCGGCCGCGGCACCAGGACGGACGGCGTGACGGCGAGCGACACGCTCCAGAATTCCTTTTTGCCGAGAATCCGCGATACCGGCTCGTGCCGCAGCCGGCGCGCGACCAGCGCCGAAATGACGTCGATTTCGCGCGGCTTCAGGATACGGTCGTTTTGCGCGATGAGCTGCGCGCGCGTGAGGCGTAGCGCGTGGCAAAACAGCGCGCGCGCGTCGACATCGGGTGACTCGATGCCGGCGCCACGAAACGATTGCGCAACCAGACGCAAAGCCTCGGATAGCGAGCCGCCGGCTTTCAGGCCGGACACAGTTCTCACGTCGCGCCTTCCGCCGCCAGCAATTCGGCCTGATGCTCGGTCACCAAGGCATCAATGACCTCGTGCAGCGCCTCGCCTTCCATCACCTGCGGCAGCTTGTGCAGGGTCAGATTGATGCGGTGGTCGGTGACGCGGCCTTGCGGGAAATTATAGGTGCGGATGCGCTCCGAGCGGTCGCCTGATCCGATTTGCCCACGCCGCTCGGCCGCGCGCTCGGCGTCGAGCTTGCTGCGCTGGGCGTCATACAGCTTGGCGCGCAACATGGTCATCGCCTTGGCTTTGTTTTTATGCTGCGAGCGCTCTTCCTGTACAAAGACGATCATGCCGCTCGGCAAATGGGTGATGCGGATGGCGGATTCGGTCTTGTTGACGTGCTGCCCGCCGGCGCCCTGCGCCCGCATCGTGTCGATCTTCAGGTCGTCATCGTTGATCTTGATATCGACGTCTTCCACTTCGGGCAGCACCGCGACGGTGGCGGCCGAGGTGTGGATGCGGCCGGAGGCTTCGGTGTCGGGCACCCGCTGCACGCGGTGTACGCCGGATTCGAATTTGAGCTTAGCGAACACGCCGCGCCCGTGCACCTCGGCGACGATTTCCTTGAAGCCGCCTTTGGTGCCTTCGCTGATCGACAGCACTTCCGTTTTCCAGCCCTGCTTGGCGGCGTAGCGCTCGTACATGCGGAAAAGGTCGCCGGCGAACAGCGCGGCCTCGTCGCCGCCGGTGCCGGCGCGGATTTCCAGAATGGCGTCGTGGTCGTCCATCGCGTCTTTCGGAATCAGCGCGAGTTGGATCTGCTTTTCGAGCTTGTCCCGGCGCGCCTGCAGCGCTGGCTTCTCGGCCTCCGCCAGCTTGCGCATCTCGAAATCGGTTGCGGGATCGGCGGCAAGTGCTTCGAGGTCGGCAATCTCGGCGATGACGGCGCGATAGGCCTTGATCGCCTCGATCACCGGGCCGAGCTCGGAGAATTCGCGCGACAGCTTGACGTAGTCGTCGCGGCTCAAATTAGTCGCCAACTCGTTTTCCACCAGTGCGTGGCGGGCGAGTAGGGCATCGAGCCGGTGCTGCGGCAGCGCGATCAAAGCTGCAATCCCTCGGCCGCCGCGAAGCCTTCGAGCTTGTGGCGGATCGACACGCTGCCAACCGGCTGCTCCAGGAATGGCAGGATGGCGATCTCGCCTTTGCGGCAATCGAGATCGAGCAGCAGCGCCTTGACCGGACCGACCGCCGATGGTGAGAGCGACAGCGAACGGTAACCGAGAATCGCGAGCGCCAGTGCGCCGATCGGTTGCGAGGCAAGCTCGCCGCACAGCGCCACCGGTTTGCCGTGCTTGCGGGCCTTGTCGGCGATGTCCTTGAGCGCGCGCATCACCGGCGCCGACAGCGGATCGAAGCGCTGCGATACCCGCGCATTGCCGCGGTCGGCGGCATAGAGGAATTGCATCAGGTCGTTGGAGCCGACCGAGAGGAAATCGACGCGGCTCAACAATTCGTCGAGCTGGAACAGCAGCGCGGGTACTTCGAGCATGGTGCCGATATGCACCCGCTCGGGCAGCGCGTGGCCGTGGCGGCGCAGATGGGTTAGCTCGACCTCGACCAGCGCCTTGGCCTTGTCGAACTCCTCCACCATGGCGATCATCGGGAACATGACGCGCAATTCGCGCCCGCCGGCGGCGCGCAGCAATGCGCGCACTTGGGAGCGCAAAAGCCCCGGTCGGTCGAGGCCGAGCCTGATGGCGCGCCAGCCGAGCGCGGGATTCTCCTCCTCGATATTGCGCAGATAAGGCAGCACCTTGTCGCCGCCGATATCGAGGGTGCGGAAGGTCACCGGCCTTTTTCCCGCGGCATCGAGCACAATGCGGTAAAGCGCGAGTTGCTCATTGGTGCGCGGCAGCGTATCGGCAACCATGAACTGCAATTCGGTGCGGAACAGGCCGATGCCGGTGGCGCCGGTTTCGTCGAGATGCGGCAGGTCGATGGTGAGACCCGCATTGATCATCAGCGCGAACTTATGGCCGTCCTTGGTCACGCAAGGCTTGTCGCGCAGCGCGCGGTATTGCGCCTGGCGCCGCGCCCGCAGCTTTACCCGCTCGCCATAGGCGCTTTCGATGTCGGACGGCGGGCGCATATGCACGTCGCCGGTGGTGCCGTCGACGATGATGGCGTCGCCCGGCTCGACCAGGCCGGTGGCGTTGGCGATCTCGCCGACCGTGGGAATGCCGAGCGCGCGCGCCACGATCGAGACATGCGAAGTGGGGCCACCTTCCTCCAGCACCAGACCGCGCAGTCTTTTGCGGTCATAGTCAAGCAGCGCCGCCGGACCCATCGAGCGCGCGACCACGATCGCGTTCTCTGGCAGTTGGTCCCTTGACGGCGCGTGATCCTGCCCCATCAGCACGCGCATCAGCCGGTTGGCGAGATCGTCGAGGTCGTGCAGGCGGTCGCGCAAATAGGGATCGGAGGCGCGCAGCATACGCGCGCGTGTGTCGGATTGTACGCGCTCGACGCCGGCCTCGGCGGTCAGGCCGGTGCCAACCGCCTCGCGCATCTTGTGCAGCCAGCCCTGGTCGTAGCCGAACATGCGGTAGGCTTCGAGCACCTC
>DAIMKK010000150.1:0-4077 GCA_036721745.1 Pseudolabrys sp.
GATCCAAGATCAGCAATAAATGCTCTAGGTTTGCGAGGCTTTGTAGGAAAGTGCGCTTACCCGGTGGACGAGTGGACAGTCGATATACGCTGACCCCAAGGGAAAACCCCGCTTCTTGAAAAGGCTCGATCCACCGCCCCCTGAAATTTGGGAAATTCGAATTACCGAACCTGACGTTCAAGTTCGGGCATTCGGCCGATTCCCGGAACCAGACACGCTCGTTATGACTCGCATCTGCACTCGGGGTGTTTTGGGCGATAGGGGATCGGCGGAATGGAACGAAACAATGAATGGATGCGAGCAATCTTGGAAAGGTCTTGGGTTGCCACTCTACGGAGCTGATAACATCCACAAATATGTGACGGAAAACTGCGATGACTTTCCAATCTGATCACCAGCAAATGACGCCTAAGGACCGCGCAGTTTACGGCTTTGCTCGCTGTCGCGATGTTGCGTTTGACGCTGTGCGTAATTTGTGGCGGCGGCGAAGCGCAGAAGGAATGACTCAAAAACAAATCGCCGAAGCAATCGGCAAAGATACTGGGTGGGTCTCGAAAAATCTGCGCGGTCCCGGAAATTGGACCCTTCGAACTATAGGCGCTTTTGTGGAAGCTCTTAATGGAGAAATCGAAATTTCAATTCGGGCCATAGAGGACCCTGTATCGCTTCCAAAAAATTATCACGCTTACGTTGGCTATGAACCGAAGCCGTTACCACGTATCCAACCTGCTGCTCCCCCGCGTGCGACCAATGCACCGTTAGCGCCTCCAATATGTGACGTGCTTGAGCAAGCACGGCGCGGTGGTTCTTCTTCTCCGGTTCCGGCTGCTTAAGTCATGGCTGATCGTCTAGCAAGTTTATTGGTTGCAGATGATTTGCTCTTCGCAATGAACGGCAAATACAACATTACCGGCGTCTATACGGGAGATATTTTAATTGCCGTTGATCCCACGATGTTGCCGCAACTCGTTTTCTTATTTCTAATCGAAACTGATGTAACTGAACCGTTTCACTCTTTGACGCTCGAAATTAAAATGCCCGGAAGTGAGCCTGTACGGATGCCGCCTGTTCAAATTCCACCAGGGCCCCATATTGAGGGTCGCACTCGACAGTTTCTTCGATGGCCCCAATTGGTTCAAAATGTCCGATTAAGTCCGGGAAAAATTGAAGCAAAAGTCATTCACGAAAGTGGTGAGATTCCTGTCGCAGGTCCTTGGATTGTTTTGGCGGCACCGCCGCCGCCAACCTGAGGATTAGTAGCACCGAGCGGATAGCCCAAGGTCCGATTTATCAAAATTTCCAGCTTCGTGATCTCGACGCTTGTAGCAACGAGCGATGCTGACCATGACCGTTTGCCTTCGCCCCCTTGAGCGATGTAGTGCGGTCGTCCCCTATGGAGATATATATAGCAGCTACGTTTTTGTATCCGGCTCATTGTTGAGACCGGTTACGTTTTTGTATCCGGCACTGAGTTCATTTTTGTAACCAGTCCTCGACGTTTTTGTATCCGGGTTTTTTGTTTTTGCTACTATGGCCTTTTTTGGTTTTGGTGCGGCCAATGCATTGCGGACGGCCTTGCGGGCATCGGCCACTGTCTCGAAAGCCTTCCAGCGGTTGGTCGGTGGGGTGCCATTTTTGTAGTCGAGCCATGCCAACGCATAGCGCGAGGGATTGCGAAATTCGGCATAGGCTGATCCGCCGCGCTCAATTACGTCGATAAAGCCAAGCGTTTCGGCTTCGATGATTGCTGGCGCGATGCTTGGACGACGGCGAAGGCCGAATTGCTGGAAGTTCGAATAGGTGGTGATCAGGTTGCCGTTCTCTGTGCCGCCATGTGCGAGGTGTTCGATTATCAACCGGTCAACGATCTTGCGGGGTGCGAACCGCAACGCTCGCCATGCCGGGCTTTCCATCATTTCTTGCGTCAACCAGATCCAGCTTGCGCCTTCCGGTGGCCGGTTGCGGCGTCCTTGGCGGGACGTTTTCCAACCCTTGATCGAGCGTCCCGTCGCGTCGTGTGTTTTAGGCACGGCCATCCTCCGCGTCCCATGCCCCCAAACAATGCGCGTCACGACGCACCGTAAGTCCGACGGCGGTTGCCATGTTGCTGGCGGTCAGTTCGGCATGAAGGGCCCCAACTTGCGGAGTGGGATTAGTTGCGGTAATTCTGCGGTCAATGTTGCAAAACTGATCGACCCCTTGAGCGCCGTCCGTCACCACCGGGCGGCGTTTCGCTGTCTGCGCCATGATGCGTCACGCGACCTCCGCACTGCGGCGGCTTACATGCAGCGGGCTCGCGACCGAACGCTTGGCCGCCTGACGCGCTCTCTCCTGCATCGCCTTTGCCGTGAGGGCCGACTGCTTGGCCTCGGCCGCGCCGGGATTTTCGCGTGCGTGCCGCCATGCCAGCGCTGCCTCGCGCGAGATTCTGACGATGCGGCCTATCCGCATTTCGGTTGGACCGAGGCTCTGCTGCCGCAGTGCGTAGTAGGTGGGAACGCTGATTCCATGCGCTTGGCTGAACTCTCGGATCGTATAGGCCGCAAGCGGCTCGGCAGTGATTCAGAACACCCCGTCAAACGCAATGACGCGAGCCACTAGGTTTCCGACCGTTATTAGCGCGGAACCAGCACATTTCTTATGCCGGTTTTGCGCTGGTTGAGCAGCTCTCGGCATTGGTGCTGCAGATCAGCGCGTGGATCGCCGTATAGCACTGCCGCCAACTTACAGAGCTTGCCGGTCTTGGTCGTGGTCGGTTTTATGCCGTGCTTCTCGATTAGATACAGCCCAGCGCGAACGGCCAGCCGTTTTTCGTCGGCGTTAGGCTTTGGCTTGCCCAATTTCGATTTCTCGTAGTTTTGGCAAATCCATCTCAATAATTCGAGGTGGCGCAAAAAGTGCTCGCGGTCGAATGTCTCGTTATTGATACCCAATTCCGCCACGTTAACCGCCACCCCCAATCCCGTTGGCAGAAAGAGCTCACCGGGTGCAATTTTTGCCATGTTAATGATCTTGCGCAACGCCGCGCCGAACTGCTTTGCGAATAGCTTTTGCTTCGTGGAGCCTTGCCATTGTCGCGTGTGCTTCGACCGTTCGCACTGCTTATCCACCTGATCAACGATTGCCTCAATATCGGCACGGCGGACGTTGTCCTTGCCGATTATCTTCACCGCCTCCTGCATGCGCTGCTCCCGCGTCAGGTTTGGCCCCTTAAGCGCGCGTCGTGCGCCCATCTCACGCCCCCTTCCCCAACGCCACCACCTTGCCGCCCTTCGCGAAACCGAACGTCGGCGCGCCTTTGCGAATCTCATCCCGCAAATAGGAATCAGTTAAATGGCCGTAATGTTTTTGAACCATGCGGTCATCAACGTGGCCTAGATTGCGCGCCAGCACATGCAGCGGTACGCCTTCCATGACGGCGAGGCTGGCGTAGCTGTGACGTAGACCGTGGAACGAAATCGGCGGACTGATCTTCGCCCGCGCGACAGCAGCGGCCATCGGCCTGGACTGCTCGGACTTCGCCCAGGCCGTGCCGTCGGCCTTGGGGAGCATGACCTCGCCACCGACTCGGCCCGCCGTTAGCTGCTTGAAGAACACTACGCCCTCGTCGGTTAGATAAATCTGGCGCGACTTGCCGCTCTTGGACTGCCAGATGGCGACCGTACCGGCGTCGGGGTTGAAGTCCTCGACTTTGAGTCGGGCGAGTTCGCCGACACGCGCACCTGTGCATAAACCGGCTTGTACGAGCCGTCGAAAGTCGGGATCGGCGGCGTTGATAAGGCGCTTGGCTTCGGCGACGCTGAGAAAGCGCGTACGCGCTGCATCGACCGCCTTGAACGGCTTGAGGCTGCGGCCCCATGCGTTGTTCGACTTAGCGTGGCCCTCGTCGAACGTGTGGTTCAGCGCGGCCTTGAGGATCGTCAACACGCGATTCGCGGTCGACTTGCGTCGGCGCTTGTTCTCGTCGTCCTGCGTGATCGCCTTATATCGCGGCGCGGTCGCGTCGAGTTTTTGCCGCAGGCGCGGCGGCAGCTTGGCCATGTCGGCCAGCCAGCGCCGAAGTCGCTCTGTCGTCAG
>DAIMKK010000150.1:4087-6817 GCA_036721745.1 Pseudolabrys sp.
GTAGGTCGTCGTCAGCGCGTCGACCAGTTCCTTCCCTAGCGACGGCAGAATATGCAGTTTGGCTCGCAATCGCGCCTCGGCGGTCGGGCGACCCTCCTGGTCGATGTAGGTGAAATAACGCTCCAGCGCGCCCGTTACGGTCAGCGGCCCACTTGGCTGCGGCTGTCCGGCATTGTCACGCCGCCACTCGTTGGCGAGCCTCTGGGCTTGCTTGAAGTCGAAGATCGTCTTGCCGTCCGCGTCGAGATGGTCGTCGGCTAGGCCAATATCCTGCTCTTGATAGCGACCGACGCCGTTGGCGTCCTTGCCCATGTAGCGCCGGACTAGCCACCTTCCCTGCGCGCCCCTGCCCTTGCGGCGACGGATGCGGTAGCCGATGTGCAGCTCGCCGGGAATCAGCGTCGTGTAATACGGCCGCGCTCGCGGCTTCAGCTTGTCTCTGGCGTTTCTAGAATCGAGCTTGGCGTCCTGTACGCTGCGGGCCATTTGCATCCTCCTGTCAAAGCGGTAACAACGGCCGACCTAATATCAACCTAATATACGGGTGCTAACGGCCAAAAACTAGGGTAAACTGTAATGCCTGTTGTTATTGTGTTTATTGACGTTCAGCGCTCTATCTGGGTTTGCCGTAGTTACTCAAAAGGCCCTTTCACGGCGATAACAGGGGTTCGAATCCCCTAGGGCGCGCCAAAGTTCCGCGCGAGCCAGGTTATGGCTGCCATGCGAAGATATGCCGTATTTCAAGAGAAATTTAACGTAGAAATTATGGGCCGGATGAGTCCTTGCGACTACATATGTGTTGAAGTGCAAAGAAGCTCTCCCGGGAGCGTCAGACGATGATCAAGAGCAAAGATGTGATGGCGGAGTTGCGGCGCGACGCCCATTACGTCGTGAATGCGGTGATCTCAATCGTCTTCATTGCCTTTGCCAGCATCGCGGTGGCAGCCGCCTTGTACGATTTGCTGGCGCTGCGGCACTAATCAGCGCCCGTTAACCGCCGGCGGATAGCGATGTCGCCGCCCCTTGAAATCCTCAACCACGAAATGCGCGCCGCCGTTTGAACCAGTGCGCGCGAGATAGTCCGGGCCGATCGGCGATTTGCCGTGGCCGCCGGGGATGTCGAGCACGTAAGTCGGCTGGCATAGGCCCGACAATCGTCCGCGCAAGGCACGCATCAACTCCTGCCCGGTCGCTATGTCGGTGCGCAAATGCGCGGTGCCGGGCGCGAGATCCGCATGATGCAGGTAATACGGTTTGATCCGGCATTCGACCAACGCGCGCATCAGACTGCCAAGCACCTCCGGCGTGTCGTTGACACCGGCGAGCAGCACCGATTGACCGAGCAGCGGAATGCCGGCATCCGCCAGACGCGCACAAACCGCACGTGCGGCGGGCGTCAATTCGCGCGCATGATTGATGTGCAGCGCGACGTAAGTCGGCTTGCCCTTGACCTTGATCGCCCGCACCAGCTCTGCCGTCACGCGCGACGGCTCGGCGACCGGCACACGGGTGTGGATGCGCAGCACCTTGACGTGATTGATGCCGGCAAGCTCCTTCATAACCGCGCGTAGACGACGCGCGGATAGCACCAGCGGATCGCCGCCGGTGAGGATTACTTCCCAGATTTCCGGCCGGCTGCGGATGTATCGGAGTGCGCGTTCAAGCGCGGCAGCCGAGAGCGCTTTGCCCTTTTCCGGACCGACCATTTCGCGCCGGAAGCAGAACCGGCAATAGACTGCGCAGATCGGGGTGAGCTTGAGCAGCACGCGGTCGGGATAGCGATGCACGATCCCCTCCACCGGCGAATGCGCGTCGTCGCCGATCGGGTCGCTCAATTCTTGCGCCTGCACGTCAAGCTCCGCCGCATCGGGAACGAACTGGCACGCGATCGGATCGTGCGGATCGTTCCGATCGATCAGGTCGGCCAAAGCCGGCGGCAGTGCCACGGCATAACGCGCGGCCACTGCGTCTAAGGCGGCGCGCTGCTCGGGCGGCGCCAGGCCGTGGTCGCACAATTGCGCGGGAGTGCGGAGTGTCTTCATGGTTCAGCCTCTTAGATGCTTTCGCTGTTCACGGCTCGACCACCGGCGTCCAAATCACCTGCTCGATGCGTTGCGCGCCCGTCGCCAGCATCACCAGCCGGTCGAAACCGACCGCGATACCTGACGCCTGCGGCATCGCCGCCAGAGCCGCCAGAAAATCCTCGTCCACCGGATAGCGCTCGCCGTGGATGCGCTGCTTCTCGACCATCGCGGTCTCGATACGCGCCCGCTGCTCGGCGACGTCGGTGAGTTCACCGAAAGCATTGGCGAGTTCCACCCCGCAGGCATAAAGCTCGAAGCGCTCGGCGACCTTGTCGCTGCCCGATTTTGCCCGCGCCAGCGCCGCCAGCGGCAGCGGATATTCATACAGTATCGTGGCCCGTCCAACGCCGAGATGAGGATCGACCCGCTCGGCCAGAATGCGACTGAAAATATCGCCCCAGCTATCGTCCGCCGCGGTGGCGACGCCGGCTTTGGTCGCTGCGGCGGCGAGTTTCTTAGCGTCGTCCTCCCCGTTTGCAACCGTCGCTAACAAGTCGATCCCGGCATAACGCTCGAAAGCCTCCGCTACCGTCAGGCGCTCCGGCGCGGCGTAAGGGTCGATGGTCTTATCGCGGAACGTGAACTGCGTGGCGCCGGCGGCGCCCGCCGCCTCCGCCATCAGCGCCGCGCAATCGTCCATCAGCAA
>DAIMKK010000151.1:0-547 GCA_036721745.1 Pseudolabrys sp.
CAGCGTTCGAGCTGCCCTTTATCGTGCAGGGCTCTTGGGACGACCCGATCATGCTGCCGGATCCCGAAGCCCTGATTCGCCGCTCGGGCGCGGCGGCCCCGCTGCTCAATGCAGTGCGCGATCAGCGCGCGCGCGACGCGGCGCGTTCGGTGATCGAGCGGCTCACGGGCGGCCCTGCGCCCGCCGCTCCGGCAGCCGAGCAGCCGGCCGCCCAAAAACCCTGACAATGCTTATTTCTTATACGTGCCGCCGAAGCGCCATTTGACTATTATTGCGCCTGGAACGAATCACCCGCCGGTCTAGCGCCGGCGCGACAGGGCGCGGATGTTGCACCCCTTCCTGCGGACGCTGGTTAAGGTCGCGGTCGCCTCGCTGGTGGCGGGAGCGGTCCTGGCGCATTTCGGCATTACCGCCGAGCAATTGATGCACAAATTCGGCCTCTCGGCGGAACAGCTTGAAGACTACGCGAGACGAGGCTTCGCCTGGGCCTGGCCGAACGTGCTGCTCGGCTCGCTGGTCATCGTGCCGATCTGGTTCCTGCTTTACT
>DAIMKK010000151.1:557-6805 GCA_036721745.1 Pseudolabrys sp.
GGAACGAATCACCCGCCGGTCTAGCGCCGGCGCAGCAGCAGCGACTAGCTAGCCCGCGGGCCGTCAGGCCGCCGGATCGGACGCCGGGGCCCGTGGGATGGGACCGTAATATTTGCCGAGTTGCACGCTGGCGCGCGGTTTGAGCAGAATTGAGATCAGGCGTTCGAACAGCGCTTTGGCCGACACCGGCTTGCACAGAAATTCGTTCACGCCGAGCTTGACCGATTCGAGAATGCGCCATTGCTCGCCGTGGGCGGTGAGCATGATGATGGGAAGGTCCGGCGTCGGGAACATGCCGGGCGAGCGCACGATCCGCACCAGTTCCGGGCCGTTGAGCAGCGGCATTTCCCAGTCGAGGATGACGACGTCGGGGGTTTCCTCGCGGATCTTGTCCAGCGCGACAATACCGTCGCCGGCTTCGATCACACCCTTGACGCCGATATTGTTGAGCAGGCCACGTACGATGGCGCGCATGAACGCACTGTCGTCAACCACCAGCACCTGGAGCTGCTGGAGCAGGATTTCGGCGTGCTTCGGGCTAATCGGCATGGCACCGGCTTTAGATGCGGCAATATTCGCCGCGAAGTCTCACCGGGCCGTTAACGTGCGCCGCACCGCGTCCTTCCAACGAGAATATTTCTGCTCGCGCTCGGATGTGTCCATGCGCGGCTCAAACCTGCGGTCACGCCGCCATTGCGCGGCGAAAGCGTCGAGATCGGGGCAAAGGCCGGCCGCCCGGCCGGCGAGATAGGCCGCGCCCAAGGCCGTGGTTTCCATGACCACCGGGCGATCCACCGGGCAGGCGAGGATATCGGCGAGGAACTGCATGGTCACGGCGCTCGCGGTCATGCCGCCGTCGACACGCAGGACGGTGGCGGCGCCGGCCGCCATCGGCCAGTCGGCATGCATAGCCGCGAGCAGGTCGCGGGTCTGGTAGCCAACCGCCTCGAGCGCTGCGCGCGCGAGTTCCGAAGGTCCGCAATTGCGGGTGAGCCCGAAAATCGCGGCCCGCGCGTTGGCGTCCCAATAGGGCGCGCCCAGGCCGACAAAGGCCGGCACCAGGTAGACCCGCTCGGCTGGATCGGCGCGTTCGGCCAGGCTGTCGGCCTCGGACGCCTTGGCGATGATCTTCAGGCCGTCGCGCAGCCATTGCACGGCGGCGCCGGCAATGAAAATCGCGCCTTCCAGCGCATAAGTGCGTTTCCCCTCGAGCTGATAGGCGATGGTGGTGAGCAGACGGTTGCGCGAGGCGACGCGCTCAGGCCCGGTGTTGAGCAGCGCGAAGCAGCCTGTGCCGTAGGTCGATTTCATCATGCCGGGCTTGAAGCAGCCCTGCCCGATAGTCGCCGCCTGCTGGTCGCCGGCCATGCCGAGAATGCGGATGGGCGCGCCGAACAATTCGGGCTCGGTCACGCCGAACTCGCCGGCGCAGTCCGCGACCCGCGGCAGCAGCGACATCGGCACGCCGAACATCCGGCATAACCCATCGTCCCATTGCCCGCGCCCGATATCGAATAGCAGCGTGCGTGCGGCATTCGTGGCATCGGTGGCGTGGACCCGGCCGCCGGTGAGGCGCCACAGCAGAAAGCAATCGATGGTGCCGAAGGCGAGCCGGCCGGCATCGGCCAGGCTGCGCGCGCCGCTCACATGCTCGAGCAGCCAAGCGATCTTGCTGGCGGAGAAATAAGGGTCGAGCAGCAGCCCAGTCTTGGTGGCGATCTCCGGCTCATGGCCGGCCCGGTGCAAGCGGTCGCAAAAATCGGCGGTGCGCCGGTCCTGCCAGACGATCGCGTTATGGATTGGCTGGCCGGTGGCGCGGTCCCATATGACCGTGGTTTCGCGTTGGTTGGTGATGCCGATGCCAGCGATATCCTTGGCCGTGAGGCCGGCTTTCGCCATGGCGGCACGAACGCTCGCCACCGCCGCCGCCCAGATTTCCTCCGGGTCGTGCTCGACCTCGCCCGGCGCTGGATAGATCTGGCGCAGTTCCTGCTGCGCGCTGGCGAGCGGAGCCAGCGCGGCATCGAACGCGATGGCGCGCGTCGAGGTGGTGCCCTGGTCGATGGCGATGAGAGCGGTCGGCAACGATAGTCTCCGCCAAGCGGCGCGAGCGCATGATCCGGAATCAGTCCTTGGATAAGATCATGCGCCGACGAAAAAGTCTGCGGAGACTAGTTTGTCAGGGACAGATCGATGATTGCCAGATCGTTGTCGGCATGAATGGCGGAGGCCAAATTGCGCGGTACCGGGCCGTAATAACCGCCGCTGTTGACGACTTCACGCGGATTGGTCAGCACCGACGCGACGCGGTCCTGCAGCGCCTTCACCGACACCGGCTTGAGCAGGAATTCGTTGACGCCGATCTTCACGGCCTCCACGACGCGCGCGCGTTCGCCATGGCCGGTGAGCATGATGATCGGCACGTTCGGGTACGGAAAAGTCGCGGGCGAACGAACGACGCGGACGAAACTGGGGCCGTCGAGCCCGGGCATTTGCCAGTCGAGAATAACGATATCCGGCGCCACCTTGCGTATCAGCTCAAGCCCGGCCTCGCCGTCAGGCGCATCATAGATATTCTGCACGCCGATGCTCATGAGCATCGTACGCACGACCTTGCGCATGTAATGCTCGTCGTCCACCACCACGATTTTGGCGGCGGCGAAGCGTTCGGCGAGTTGTTTTGAATCGGTCGACATGGCAGTCCGATAACGGCGTAACAAGTACTGGACGTCGCCAATAGAGCACAACAATGTGGGGGCCCGGTTAAGACGAACACGCTCGATTACGCCGGTCTCGGCAAGAATTCGTAAACCATCGGCCGCTTACGACGTCGCCTGCAGCGACGCAATGAACTGGCTGAGCGCACTGCGCTGCGCAGGCGTGGCATCGAGGCCGAGCTTGCTGCGCCGCCACAGCACATCGTCGGCGCTGTGCGCCCATTCAATCTCGACCAGATAGCGCACTTCGGCGCCGGTGAGATCGCCGGTGAAGCGCGGGCCCAGTTCGCCCATGCTTTGCGCATCTTTAAGAATGCGCTCGATACGCGAGCCATAGGCGTGAGCCAAACGTCGCGCGTGCGGCTCGGCGAGGAACGGCCAGCGATCGCGCGTCCGCGCCACCAGATCGTCGAAGCCGCTGGCCGGAAAGTCGCCGCCGGGCAGCGTCGAATCTGCGGTCCACGGCGGCAACGCGTCGAAAAATATTCCGATCTTCGCCATCGCCGCCTCCGCCAGCCGGCGGTAGGTGGTGATCTTGCCGCCATAGATCGTGAGCAGCGGCGCTTCGCCATGGATTTCGTCGAGCGCCAGCACATAGTCGCGGGTGACGTCCTCCGGCTTGTTGGCGCCGTCGTCGTAGAGCGAGCGCACGCCGGCAAACGACCAAACCAGTTCGTCGGGCATGATCTTGTCGCGGAAATATTCATTCACCGTCTGGCATAGATAAATAATTTCATCAGCGTCCGGCGCCGGCGAATTGAGATCGCCGACGAAATTCTCATCAGTCGTGCCGATCAAAGTGAAATCCTGTGCGAACGGCAGCGCGAACACCACGCGCCCGTCATCGGCCTGCAGCAGATAGCCGCATTTATGCTCGAAGCGACGCCGCACCACGATGTGGCTGCCTTTTACGAGACGCACCGGCGCCGGCAAGGGGCGCCGGATCACGGTATCGGCCACCTCGCCGATCCAGGGCCCGGCGGCATTGACCAGGACACGCGCGGTTGTCACCTCGCGGCGGCCGCGCGCATTGAGCACCAGCTCCCATTCGTCGCGCCGCTCGGCCCGCACGCAGCGGGTGCGGGTACGGATGACGGCGCCACGTTCGGCGGCATCGAGCGCGGTAAGCACGACCAGACGGGAGTCGTCGACCTGGCAGTCGGAAAATTCGAAGCCATAACGGAACGATCGCTTGAGCGGCTGTCCGAGTGGATGATGGGTGAGATCGATGCTGCGCGTTCCCGGCAAAAGCTTGCGTCCGCTCAGCATGTCGTAGATGAAAAGGCCGAAGCGCAGTCGCAGCGCCGAGCGCAAGCCGGGCCGTGGCGGGAGCATGATGCGCAGCGGCCGGATCGCGTGCGGCGCCATGCGCAACAAGACCTCGCGCTCATGCAGCGCCTCCCGCACCAGCCGGAAGGCGCCGTGTTCAAGATAGCGCAAGCCGCCATGGATCAACTTGGTGGAAGCCGAGGAGGTGCCGGAGGCGAGATCGTTCTGCTCGATCAGCAGCACGCGCAGGCAGCGGCCGGCCGCGTCCCGGGCGAGGCCCGTTCCGTTGATGCCGCCGCCGATGATGGCGAGGTCGTATTCGGCCATGGGCCTGCTGATTCGCGCGCTTTCGCGCAGAATGGGCGGCTTACGCGGCGGCCTCAAGAACGGAAGCGCGCGAAAACAGCGCCAAGCCACTAAATTCGGCCGCGATTGCAAAATTGCCTTGGCTTAGCCATATCAAGGCTGTGTCATGGGGTGCCGTTTAACGAGGTAATCACGGGACGAGGCCCGTTTATTTAACGCCCAATGCCCTCCCCCCGCCTGCTCGTCATCGAAGGCAACTCGCCGCAGACGCTCGCCGAGCACATCGCGGTCGGCGGCACCGCTGCGCATCAAGGCTATTCGAACCTGTTGCGCGAGCTGATACCGGGTGCGATCGTCGACACCTGCCATCCGGGCGATCCGGCCGCCACTTTGCCTGACGGCGAGTCGCTTGCGGGCTATGACGGCATCGCCATTACCGGCTCCAGCCTCCACATCTACAATGGCGGCGCGGAAGTGATGCGCCAGATCGATCTGGTGCGCAGCGCGCTTTCGACCGGTACGCCGCTGTTCGGCTCCTGCTGGGGGTTGCAGGTGATCACCGCGGCGGCGGGCGGCAGCGTGCGCAAAAATCCGAAAGGCCGCGAGATCGGCTTCGGCCGCGGCATCCGGCTCACGGAAGCCGGCCGCAAGCATCCGATGTATGTCGGCAAGCTCGACGTGTTCAACGCGCCGACCGTGCATCTCGACGAAGTCGAAGCGCTACCGGCAGGCGCCACCGTGCTCGCCACCAATGCGATGTCTGACGTGCAGAGTGTGGAAATCCGCACCAACGGTTCGGTGGCCTGGGCGGTGCAGTATCACCCGGAATATCCGTTGCGCGAGATCGCGGCGATCGTGCGCCGCATCGGCATGCGGCTGATCGAGGAAGGCTTCTTCAGGGACGCAAACGACATCACGACCTTCGCGCATGACCTCGATACGCTCGACCGCGATCCGGAATGCAAACGGCTGTCGTGGCGGCACGGCATCAGCAAGAATGTGCTCGACAAGAAGCTGCGGGTCGGCGAGGTGGCAAATTGGATCGAATTCCAGGTGCTGCCGACGCGGGTGAAACGCGGAAGAGGATGATGGATTTCTCCGGCAAGCATGTGGTGGTCACCGGCGGCACCGGCGCGCTCGGCACCGCGGTGGTCGCGCACCTGCTGGCGGCCGGCGCAACCTGTACCGTCCCCTACGTGCACGAAGCGGAGGCGCAACGTTTTCCCCATGCCGGCGATCCGAATGTGAAGCTGATCCCAGTCGCCGATCTGGCCGACGAGGCCATGGTGGCGAAAGTCTATGGCGGGCTGACGCTCTGGGCCTCAATCCATATCGCCGGTGGCTTTGCAGCCGGCAAGGTGGCGGAGACTGGGCGGGCCGCGTTGATGGCGCAAATCGACAGCAATCTCGTGTCGTGCTTCTTGTGCTGCCGCGCGGCGGTCAACGCCATGACGGCGGGCGGGCGCATCGTCAATGTGGCGGCGCGGCCGGCGTTGGAATGGCGCAGCGGCGCTGGCATGACGGCCTATACGGTTGCCAAAGCGGGTGTCGCCGCGCTCACCGTCGCGCTGGCCGAGGAAGTGGCCAAAGACGGCATCCTGGTCAACGCGGTGGCGCCCTCGATCATGGATACGCCGGCGAACCGCAAGGCGATGCCGAAGGCGGATTTCGCTCTATGGCCGAAGGTCGAGGAGGTGGCAGCGACGATTTTGTTTCTGGCCTCACCCGACAACCGCGTCACCCGCGGGGCGATCGTGCCGGTGTACGGGAAATCCTGAAGCTCACTGCGTGATCGGCACCAGTTCGAGCGGCGGACGCAATAGGCGTTGCACCGTGCTGGCGGCAGCAACCGTGCGGGTTTCCTCATAGGCCTCGTGGTTGGTCTCGATGTCGCCGAGGTCGTATTGGTAATTCACCATCAGCCCGTGCGCCTGCGCGATCGCCTTGTCCGAGGTG